>NZ_JADEXT010000007.1:107677-249580 GCF_015206985.1 Nostoc sp. LEGE 12447
TGTGGCGGTAGGCGTGGCAGGAGGTGTGGCTTTCGGCGTGGCGTTCGGCGTGGCGGTAGGCGTGGCAGGAGGCGTGGCGGTAGGCGTGGCAGGAGGCGTGGCGGTAGGCGTTACGGCACTGCGTCCAGAAACCTGGCTTATTGGCTCACCTTTGAACTTGCGAATAATTCAAAACAGTAGTTGGCTACTTCCCCGTATTACTCCGCTTCCCCTTCCTAATCTTGTCTGGCACTTGCAAAATTGGTTGCAAAATGATTGGGAAACAGGTTTACATAATACCAATGAACTACTGGCATATACCCTACAATTTATTCCCGTTGTACAAGCAGTCAATAGAGTACTTGCCAAAATCCCTTCTGACCAACTTGTTTGGACTGTTTCTCGACTGGCAGCAAATCCCTTTGATTGGAATATAGTACGTTTTACTTCGGCTTCTCTAGATGAAACCCTAAAGTCAAGGTTTGTCAGATATTTGTTTTCCTTATACTCTTTCTTGCCTCATTCTTGGCAAGAAGGTTTACAGGCTCGTCTTAACACAGACACTCGTTTAGATACTCCTGCTCGTGCTGCTGCGGCTGGTTTCTGGCATCTGCATGAAAAAGAACCAGCGAGAGCAATAAAGGCTTTTACAGTAGTGCGTTCTCTACTTTACGGTCAGGAAATGTATACCCTTGCCCAAACTCTAACAGCGTTTCAGAAAGCTCAAACATCAGCGTCTATTGCAGCTATCCAAGTTCCTCCTTTTCCACAGGAACCGCTTTTACGTCCAATTACTTGGAAAATCCTTGCTAATCTACGTCGAGTTGTTGAAGATGTTCAATTTGTTAACCGCAGCGTCTCACGTTCAGCTAGGTCTTTAGCTCTCAATCGAGCATTAGGCGAACTAACAAGCATCCTAAATCAAGCCGATACCTTGCCGCAAGCAGAGCAAGGGTTAATCATAGATATCGCTGAAACTTGGAAAGAAAGCCTTTTACAAATTGCTGGTGAAGTGGGAGAAATTTCCATCACCAAGCCTGTGGTTAATCCTTATGTTGTAGGCGACCCCGTTCAAGGTCATCTCTTTGTTGGGCGAGAAGATATGATCAGACAGTTAGAAGAACTCTGGGTAATGGGTAATCAACTCCAGTCTGTAGTTCTCTACGGTCATAGGCGTATGGGCAAAACTTCTATTCTGCTTAATGCTGCTAACTGTCTAGGCTCACAAATACACCTAGCATACGTCAACTTGCTACGTTTGGGAGATAGCCCTCAAGGTGTCGGTGAAGTGCTAATGGCAATTTGTGATGAAATTTCTCAAACTGTAAAACTTCCACCACCAGCTGACGCTGATTTACTAAATCTTCCCTACCGGACTTTTGAACGCTATTTAAAACAGGTTGAAGCACAGCTAGATGGTGGGTTAATCATCGCTTTAGACGAATTCGAGAAAATTGAAGATTTAATTGAAGCGAAAAAAATCCCTATCGACTTTATGGGTTTTCTGCGGGGTTTAGTGCAAATGAGTTCTAAAATCGCTTTTGCCTTTGCTGGTTTGCACACTTTAGAAGAGATGACAGCAGATTATTTTCAACCCTTCTTTGCCAGCGTCATTCCTATTCATGTAGGCTTTCAAGAACGTGCAGCTACTCGCCAAATTCTCGCTAACCCAGATAATGAAGACTTCCCCCTCGACTACATCCCGGAAGCTTTAGATGAAATTTATGCTTTGACACACGGTCAACCATATTTAGTGCAACTGCTGGGTTTTCAACTAGTGCGCGGCTACAATAACTTTGTTTTTGAGCAAGGGCGATCGCGTGACCCGGTTTTCACGGTCGAAGACGTGGAAGCAGTTATCAATGACCCTGAGTTTTTCAAGCGGGGACGCTACTACTTTGATGGGATTTGGGGTCAGGCGGCGCGGGGTGCTGAGGGTCAACAAGCAATTGTACAAGTGCTTGCACCTCACTCAGAAGGGCTAAGTCTGGATGCCTTAGCTCAATCTACAGGTATGAACGATGCCGATTTACAGGAAGCGCTGAATACTCTGAAGCGTCATGATGTTGTTGAGGAAACTCAGGGAAGCTGGCGGATTATGGTAGAACTTTTTCGCCGTTGGGTTTTGCAGCAGTAGATTTTTGCAGCAGTATTGGGCGAATAGAATTCGCGGCTACACAGGCAAAGTCCGCCTTCGCGGACTAATTTCAGCGATCGCATTTGTTACTTCGGGATTCGCATTTGTTACTTTAGCGATCGCATTTGCTATTTCAGCGATCGCATTTGCTATTTCAGCGATCGCATTTGCTATTTCGGCGACAGCATTTGCTATTTCGGCGAACCCATTTGCTATTTCAGCGATCGCATTTGCTATTTCGGCGATCGCATTTGCTATTTCAGCGACAGCATTTGTTATTTCGGCGATCGCATTTGCTATTCTCAGAGCTTATCTTCTCAAACTCCGAGGGTCAAGAGCATCTCTGAGCCCATCTCCGAGTAAGTTGAATGCTAACACTGTGAGAATAATCAGCACAGCCGGGGGCCAAATTAACCAAGGTTGCAGTACCAAAATGGAAGCATTGCTAGCTAGAGAAAGCATATTGCCCCAAGAGGGGTCTGGTTGTTGAATTCCCAAGCCGATGAGACTCAGTATCGCCTCTGCACCAATAAAGCTGGGAATTGCAAGAGTAGCAGAGATAACTACATAACTAGCCGTTTGCGGCAAGACGTGGCGGAGAATTATATAAAGTGGGTTTGCGCCCATCGCGCGTGATGCTTGGACAAATTCTCGCTCTTTAATTGATAGTACCTGTCCCCGAATGACCCGTGCTAAACCAGCCCAGCTAATAACCGAAGTAATTACCACAATCAGCAAAAAGCGCTGAGTACTGCTTAAACCAGGTGGTAAGACTGCTCCCAAAGTTACCAAAAGATAAATACTAGGGAAAGTCATTAGCACTTCTGCCAAGCGCATAATGACGCTATCAGTCACACCGCCGAAATAGCCCGAAATTCCACCGATGAGCAAACCGAGGGGATAGGTAATGATAATGCCAAAAATCCCAATAAACATACTGATGCGGCCGCCATGTAAGAGGCGACTAAATTGGTCGCGGCTTTGGTCATCAGTACCCAAGATATTGACTTTTGCGTCAGTTGTTGTGCCAAATAAATGCCAATTTAAGGGAATACCAGGAAAAATTGTGACTTCATCCCACTTGGGGGGTAGTGGCAAACTCATCTGCAACAATCGGTATTCTGGCCCGGAAACAAATAGACGTACAGGTGATGGCTTTTTGAAGTCTACAATGAGTTGGCGATCGCCTGTTTCTAAATTTGTGTCTCCCTGAGTTGTGGGATAAACATGGGGCCCGATAAACTGTCCTGATTGAGAAACCCAGTATATCTGAGTTGGTGGCAGCAGTGAACCATTAGGCTGTGAGGCATAAGGGTCGTAAGGAGCCACGAAATCTGCTGCAATTACTGCTATGTAGAAAATTAACAGCAAAATGGCCCCAAATTGTGCCAAAGGATTTTTCTTTAGTCGTCGCCACCAATCCATAGTAGTTAGGAGTTATAAGTTATGAGTTTATGAGTTATTAAAGTTTTATCTTAATTCATAACTCATCATTCTCAACTTCCCACTACCCACTCCTAATTTCTGTACAGACACAGATTTTTCGCGTCTCTCCTAACTCTCAACTCCCCACTCCTAACTTCTCTAAATACTTCTGCTGTTCTTGCTGTTGTTTTTCGTGTTCTACAACAAACACGTTTGAGTAGAGATTGGCAAGAATTTGTTTGCCCTGTTGTGTCAATGATAGGTAATGCAGCCCTTCTTGGATATAGGGATAGACACCATTCCAGTAAAACTTAGCGTAGTTATTCCGTAAATCGGCAGGGGTTTTATAGCCCAAAACTTTATTTACACCAGTTTCTTCAAACTCGTAAAATAAAGAAGTAATTTTCTTCAGATAACGTGGGTCGCTTAGTTGACCAATCAAATCAGCAGCCCGGACTAACCCGGCAAAGCACTTTGTATCTTGATGATCTTCTGCCGCAGGCACGGGAAATCGTGTTAGTTCAATATTGCTTTTAATTGCCTCAGCATCTATTAACTTGTGACCTCCAAAACGCTCATCAATAAAAAGCTTGGCTCTATCAACGTGATACGGCGTGAGACTGGCATCAGAAGCGCCAGGAGCTACAGAAACCATTTTGCCATTTTTACCTGTGGAATATAAGCCTACTGCCTCTTGGTCTAGTCGGCAAACTCCCTTAACGTAGCCAATATCATGGCTCACTAAAGAAATAATACAATGCAACCAGTCTTCACTGGAAACACCGCCTTCTCTGATGTGTTTGCCACGTAAGATTTCTTGCCCCACAAGGGTGACAAGAACTGTGTGTTCAACATTGTGATAAAGGGCATCGCTATTGGCAATGTTTTCCAAAGCCATGTTACCAGCCCAGGCGATAATGTCCTGATAATCATTTTTGAAGCAGCCATAAGTGCGACGGTAGCCTTCTCTAATTTCATTTACAAAGGCATCAATTAAAATTTCAGTGGCATTGAACATATCTGGTGACTCTGGTAAATATCAATTATTTATTGATTTGATTGATTTCAAAATTCCACCATCAGGATCGCCCTGGCTGGAATTTAGGGTAATGGAGTTTGCTCATTTGTAACTCACGTCTAGCTGTAGACGCTAGCTTGAACTATCCCTGGATGTACGACTTCCTGACGAGACAAAGGCTTTAAAAGAATTAGGGTTTGCGTAGATAAAAGCTTTTACTGGTTTAATAACATACATTGATAGCTCAAATTTTAATTAAATAATTCTAGATTAGCTTTATCAGTTTTTCATATATAAGCATTGGTTGACGGTGATCTAAATGGATATATTGTGTGATTTAGAGTAGCTAGATGAGATGAAATAATTTCTTGTATCATAATCTACAGAAAGGCTTCAAGTATTTGATAGCAGTAATTTTTCTTAGCAAAGAAGTTCTATTATATACGGTTAAAAATAAAAGACATTTACTATGAAATGCGTCATAGTTGATGGGAAGTAAATAAATTTCAAGTTTTCTTAAGAAAATACCAAGATTGGTATGGGTAGACAGAAAGTGGAGGTCGGACTGTGAGCGATGAAAGTGTTTCAGAAATCGAGGTGGAAGAACCTATAACCTCTGAGGATGCTAGCTTTTTGAGCAAATCAGAGCAAAAACCAACTAAGGCATGGTTGAAGCCATTATTTTTGGGTGCTGGTTTAGGAATTGCGATCGCCTTTGGTGGAATGAGTGTATTAAGTCATCTTCCATCCCGCCAACAAAGCGCGGTAGCAGCTAAAAAAATTAACCCATCAATGACAGTTACCATTGCCACAGTAGAAGCTGCCCGTGTTGTGCGTACTCTTAAAACTACTGGAACTGTTGCAGCACGTGATTTAATTCCGGTTTTACCACAGACAAACGGTTTACAAATCAAAAGTATCCCTGAAGATGTGAAAGAAGGGGTTTTTGTCAAAAAAGGTCAAGTTTTGGCGGTGTTGGATGGTTCCATACTGCAAAGCCAAATTACCCAAGCAAAGGCAGATGTCGAATCAAAACAAGCCGATGTGGAATCCAAACAAGCAGATTTGGCATCCAAGCAGGCAGATTTAGCATCAAATCAAGCCATAGTCCAGCAAAAACAAGCAGATTTAGCTCAAGCGAAGGCAAAGCTAGAAGAAGCCGCCAAAAATTATCAGCGCTATCAACAACTAGCTGATTCTGGAACCATTAGTAGGCAAGAACTTGATACTCGTTCCTACGCTGTAAAAACTGCCATACAAGTTGTGAATCTATCCCAAGAAAACCTGCGTAGTGCCCAGGCCAATATCGGCAGCGCCCAGGCTAATATTAGTAACGCTCAAGCTATTATCAACAAAGCCAAAGCTGATGTCCGCAGCAGTGCCGCTAGGGTGCAACAACTACAAACTCAATTGGAACAAACTGTAGTGCGTGCGCCGGTTTCTGGAGTCATTGCGGAGAAATTGGCCAGAGTCGGTGATGTGACTGGTGTACCGCCGCAAACGCAGGTGGGAACCGTGATTGGTGGCACACAAAAGCTATTTTCGATTATCCGAGATGAAAAGTTAGAACTTCAAGCGAAGGTTCCTGAAATTCAATTAAATCAAGTGAAAATTGGCGCATCTGTGCAAATTACTTCCGATGTCGATCAGCGCGTGCGATCGCAAGGACGAGTCAGAGAGATCCAACCACAAGTGAACGATCAAAGGCGAGAGGCTACAGTCAAAATTGACTTACCGCCAACAACTTTACTTAAACCAGGAATGTTTGCGAATGCTGCAATTACTACTAACTCAGGTATGGCGATGGTAGTGCCGCAAAAAGCAGTCCAATCTCAAGCAGATGGAAGTGTAATTGTATTCACCTTATCAAGTGGAGATATAGTTCGCAGCCAGAAAGTGGACTTAGAAAATCCTACAAACGGCGACAAAGTAGAAATCAAGAGTGGGTTGCAGTTGGGCGATCGCATTGTAGTTGATGGTGCAGGATATCTCAAAGATGGTGATAAGGTTCGAGTTGCAAATTGAAGGGAATGGGGAATGGGGAATGGGGAATGGGGAATGGGGAATGGGGAATGGGAAATGGGGAATGGGAAATGGGGAATGGGGAATGGGAGAAATAACCAATGACTAATGACGAATGACGAATGACAAATGACCAATGACAAATTCAAAATCTAAAATTTTCTCATGTCCTTTAATATCTCAGCTTGGTCGATTAAAAAACCTGTTCCTACGATAGTTTTATTTTTAATTTTGACGGTTGTGGGTTGGTTCTCCTTTTTATCCTTGGGGATTGATACTAACCCTAATATTGATGTCCCAACAGTTTCGATCAAAGTCACTCAACCAGGTGCAGGCCCAGCCGAACTAGAATCCCAAGTGACGAAAAAAATTGAAGATGCCGTCGCGGGGTTGGGCAATATCGATTTTATGATTTCCACCGTCAGCGATGGGAATTCTAAAACGACAATCAATTTTGTTTTGGGTACAGATAGCGATCGCGCCACCAATGATGTCCGCAATGCGATCGCTCAAATTCGCCAAGATTTACCCCAAGAGATCAACGATCCAATTGTGGAACGTCTGGACTTTGCTGGCGGCCCGGTGATTACTTACGCAGTTAAATCAGATAAGCGTTCTGTAGAAGAATTAAGCAATATTGTCGATCAAACCATTAGCCGCGCCTTGTTGGGAGTCCGTGGTGTCGCCCAAATTCAACGTGTGGGTGGAGTTGACCGAGAAATTCGGGTTAACCTGAATCCCAGCCGCTTACAATCTCTGGGTATCACCGCCACTCAGGTAAACGACCAAATCCGCGATTTAAACATTAACTTACCTGGCGGACGGGCCGAAGTCGGCGGTAGTGAACAAAGTATCCGCACATTAGGAAGTGCCGCTAGTGTGGATATTTTGAAAACCTACGAAATCCTCTTACCACAAGGCGGTTCTGTACCATTATCCAGTTTGGGAACTATAGAAGATAAATTTGGTGATGTGCGCCAAGCCGCCACCTTAAATAATCAACCTGTGGTAGCTTTCCAAGTGTTGCGTAGTACTGGCAGCGTTCTGGTGACAGTAGAACAAGGAGTGAAAGCAGCTGTCAAAGAACTGGAAAAAACCCTTCCCGCAGATGTCAAACTAGATTTGATTTTTACTAGAGCCGATGTTGTTCGCCAATCATACCAAAGCACCATTGATGAATTAATTCAAGCTTCGGTGCTGGCTGTCATCGTTATTTTAGTATTTTTGCGGGACTGGCGAGCAACATTAATTACGGCTGTTGCCTTACCATTGTCAATAATTCCCACCTTTGCAGTGCAGCAAGCCCTTGGTTACACCCTCAACAACATGACTTTGTTGGCATTAGCGCTGGCGGTGGGCAACTTGGTAGACGATGCCGTGGTGGAAATTGAAAACATGGAACGGCATATCGCTATGGGCAAATCAGCTTGGGATGCTGCTTTTGAATCTGCCGACGAAGTAGGATTAGCGGTAATCGCCAGTTCAGCAACGATTATTGCCGTGTTTATGCCCGTTGCTTTTATGGGTGGGATTCCGGGGCAATTTTTCCAACCATTTGGTGTTACCGTTGCCGTTTCCACAATCTTCTCAACTCTTGTCGCGCGGATGGTTACGCCGATGATGGGGGCGTATCTTTTAAAGGAAGAGGGGAGTGGAGGGTCAGGGGAGCAGGGGAGCAGGGGAGCAGGGGGAGTAGAGGGAGCAGGGGGGCAGGGGAGCAGGGGAGCAGGGGGAGTAATAAGATTGTTTAATTTCAAGTTTGCACTTCCAGGTAGAAAGCAGGGAAACAGAACACTCAGAACTGAAAATCGTCGGGGGTTTCAACCTTATAGATCGTTACTACAATGGGCGTTACGCCATAGATTGACCACAATGGCGATCGCTTTAGCTTTCTTTATTGCCAGTCTGATGCTGGTTCCTTTAATTCCCAAGGGTTTTGTTGATGATGGCGACTTTGGGATTTCCAACATATCTATAGAATTACCCCCTGGTTCGACATTAGAAGACGTTAATAAGGTAGTCACACAAGCGACTAACCTCATCCGGCAAAACCCAGTCGTTGAACGTGTATTAGCAACCGAAGAGATCAATTCTGCAAATCTGGCAATTAATCTCAAACCTAGAGAAGAACGAAATATTTCTCAAAAACAGTTTGAGGAACAAGTACGCCCTGCCTTTGAGCAAATACCAGGAGCGAGAATTAGTTTTCAAAGTCAGTCACCAGGAGATAGTCGGAAGGGTTTATCAATTGTTCTCAGAAGTGAAAATCCCGAAGCATTGAATCAAGCGGCTGATGCCCTAGAAAAGCAGATGCGATCGCTAGCAGGATTGGTAGAAGTGTCTTCGACTGCGAGTTTGGTTAAACCAGAGATTTTAGTAATTCCGAACCCACAACGGGCAGCAGATTTGGGAGTAACAGTACAAGCGATCGCTCGGACAGCTTCTCTGGCCACCATCGGCGATAATGAGGCCAACTTGGCAAAATTTAATTTAAGCGATCGGCAAATCCCCATTCGCGTACAAATCGATCCGAAAGTCCGGGCTGACATTAACACAATCACCAACCTCCAAGTCCTCAGTCAAAATGGCAAATTGATTCCCCTGGTGGCTGTTGCAGATATCCGTTTTGGTAGTGGCCCTGCAACCATCAACCGTTACGATCGCGCCCGTCAAGTTGCTGTAGAAGCCAATTTGCAAGGGATTTCTTTGGGAGAGGCGGTAGAAACAATCAATAAACTACCTGTGATGCAAAACTTACCGCCAGGGGTAGTACAGCAACCCTCCGGTAGCGCCAAAATTATGCAAGAGATTTTTGGGCGCTTTGGTGGCGCATTGGGGCTGGCATTAATGTGTATCTATGCAATTCTGGTGTTGCTGTATAACAACTTTCTCCATCCATTATCGATTATGGCGGCGTTGCCATTTTCTTTAGGCGGCGCACTGGTAGCCTTGATGGTTGCTCAAAAACCATTGGGGATATATGCCTTGATTGGTATCGTGTTGCTGTTAGGGATTGTCACCAAAAACTCGATTTTATTGGTGGACTATACAATCATCAACATACAAGAAGGCAAAACTCAGCGTCAGGCACTCGTAGAAGCTGGCGTGTCACGTCTGCGTCCGATTTTAATGACTTCTCTGGCAACGATCGCCGGTATTCTGCCCCTAGCGTTAGGAATTGGCGCAGGTTCTGAAGTTCGCCAACCAATGGGAATTGCCATTATGGGCGGTTTCACAACTTCTACTCTGCTGACACTGGTGGTAGTGCCAGTGATATTTAGCTACATAGACAACTTCCAAACTTGGATTATGGATAGATTGCGCTATGGATTTGGTAAGAAACCATCGCGTTAATAAAAATAATAAAGACGCGATAAATCCCCAATAATAAAGACGCGATAAATCGCCGTCTCTACAAGAGATTGATTGTAGAGACGGCGATTTATCGCGTCTTCTTAACTATTGCGCGATCGCATTTACCAGTGGGAATCATAACAAACAGATTCACCACAGTAAATATCCAATGGCTTACCAAAATATTACAGGCTCCCTTACCCCAGCAGATATCCAAGAAATTAAAGCAGCCTTTGCGACTATCCAAGCAAAGTTACCTTTTCTCGTTACCCTGAGTGCAGAAGAACGACGCAACTTATTTAAGATGGGCGATAAAAGACTAGCTTTCGTCAACAATAGCCTGATTGCTGCCCAATCTAACCGAGACATTTTGCCAGCCAGTTTTGATTTAGATGAATTTGTGCGGGATTACCAATTAGCCGCCAACCTCACCGAAGTTTTGATTGGATTGCGACAACTGACAGAACAGGTAGATGATACCCTAATGGCTGTCGGTAGCGAAGCAATGGGTAGTAGTTTGACAGTTTATGATTACGTCAAGACTGCTGCTAAAAAAACTCCAGGGTTAAAAACTATTGCTGAACAATTAGGCGAACGGTTTAAAGCTATTAAAAGTAAACCCGCCAAAGCTGCTGTCGATTCTTAAAGGCTTTTAAAAAAGCCTTTAGTGATGTAGCCAATACTTTGAGATCCCCCTAAATCCCCCTTAAAAAGGGGGACTTTGACTCCGGTTCCCCCCTTTTTTAAGGGGGGTTAGGGGGGATCAAAACGTTAAGTAAACCCTATTTATTGCCTTAAAAACGGTGACTTTGACTCTGGTTCCCCGCTTTCTTAAGGGGGGTTAGGGGGGATCTCGAATGACTATGCACCAAAACCCACGCAGTATTGGGTAGGGAGCATAAATACTAGAAACTATGATAAACAAACTCAATAGCAGCAATCACCATTTACCTTACAATCCAAAGCTTGTAGAAAGAGCGAAAGAACTTCGTAAAAATATGACCCCAGCAGAAAAAAAGCTGTGGAATGAATATTTGAGAAATTTTCAATATCGGGTTTTAAGACAACGACCGATTAATTATTTCATTGTTGATTTCTACTGCCCTACTTTAAAAACAGTTATTGAAATTGATGGGGATAGCCATTTTACAGATGAAGCTCAAGATTACGATCTGGAGAGAACAAATATTTTGGAAGGCTATGGTTTAAAGATTATTAGGTTTACCAATAGTCAAGTTTTAAATCACTTTGATAGTGTGTGTGAGGAGATACAGCATCTGATCCTCCCTAGCACCCCTTAAAAAGCTACCGTGTACATACACACAAGTCTTCTAGAGTTGCGCCCCAGGCTTTTGATCCCCCCAACCCCCCTTAAAAAGGGGGGCAAAAAGCTCTTAAAGTCCCCCTTCTTAAGGGGGATTTAGGGGGATCTCCAATGGCTATGCACCTTAACCGAATCATATTGAGAGTATCTTGATTTACAAAACGAGATGTATATTTTGGTTAATGAACCTCAAAGCATCGTCGATGAACCTCAAAGCATCGTCGATGAACCTCAAAGCATCATCGATGAACCTCAAAGCTTCGCCGATGAACCTCAAAGCATCGTCGCTGAACCTCAAAGCATCGTCGCTGAACCTCAAAGCATCATCGGTGAACCTCAAAGCTTCGTCGGTGAACCTCAAAGCTTCGTCGGTGAACCTCAAAGCTTCGTTAATGAGTCTTTAATACTCGTCCACAAGCATTAGAGGCTCTAAATCAGGAATTAGGAATTGCAAGCTTGGTATTATACCCATACCCGCGTGTAATCTGCCGCCTTGCCCTGATTTATGCTCATAACTCCCCACCACACTAACAAGATCTCCGTCTTTTTCCTTTTCTGTTTCACCCTACTCCTAACTCTCTTCCTCTCCCTCCCTTGGGTAAACGCCAAAGAAACCCCTAAACCCAAACCCCAAGATTGGCAGATTAACGGTATATTAGCAGCCCTTGATGATGGACACGACCAAGTTAAGGGATATGCTTTTAACCAATTATTATTTGGATATGACCTGCAAAATTTAAAAACTCTAGAACAGAAACCAGATGAAATTGCTAAGAAAGCTGTCCAAATCCTCAAAGATAAATCTGTTGAGTCAAATGTTCGTGCCAGTGCAGCTTCTACATTGGGAAATCTAGGGGAGGCTACCAAACCCTACATCAAAGATATTATAGCTATCATCCAAGATAAATCTGTTGAGTCAAACGTTCGTGCCAATGCAGCTTTTACATTGGGAAATCTGGGTGAGACTACCAAACCCTACGTCAAAGATATTGCAGCTATCCTCCAAGATAAAACTGTAGAAGTTACGGTTCGTGCAGGTGCAGCTTTAGCATTAGGTAACCTAGGAGATACAGGCAAACCCTATGTTAAAGATATGGTTCATCTTCTCAAGGATCAAGCCGTTGATTATGATACGGGTTTCAACGTGATCTTGGCATTAGGTAGTCTGGGAGAACCTGCCAAACCCTATGTTAAAGATATAATCGACTTCCTTAAGAATAAAAACACCTACTCTTCTAGCATTTATATTTCTTATTCCGGTAGTAGATTCTCCCCACTAGAAAATCTAGGAGATGCAGCCCAACCCTATCTGAAAGACCTAGCTGATATCCTGACCAATAAAACAGCTGATGCTGAAGTTCACGATCGCGCATTCATAGCATTTGGATATTTTGGACGAGCTACTCAACCATACATTAGAGATATACTCAACCTTCTCAAAGATGAATCGGTTGACTCCAGTATTCGTTCCAGAATAGCTTCTATTTTTTATTACTTAGGAGATGCAGCGAAACCGTACGTCAAAGATATTTTTGACATATTCAAGGATAAAACAGTTAATCCTGAAAGTCGTTACAGCGCAGCTTCTATCTTGGGTCAATTAGGAGATGCAGCGAAACCTTACGCTCAAGATATTTTTGAAATCTTCAAGGATAAAACAACTACGCCTGAAATTCGTTCCAGCGCAGCTTCTATTTTGATTAATTTGGGAGATGCAGCGAAACCGTACGTCAAAGATATTTTTGACATATTCAAGGATAAAACGACTACGCCTGAAGTTCGTTCTAGTGCAGTTCAGATATTAGGTAAATTAGGGGATGCAGCAGAACCCTATATTAAAGATATTGCTGCCATCTTGAAGGATAAAACCGTTGAGATTTCAATGCGTTCCAGCGCATCTGAGGCATTAGGGAATTTAGGTTATCATGCTCAACCCTATATTCAGGAAATACTTGGCTTCATCCAAGAAAAAAACGTTGGCAATCAGACTGACCCTGAGAATACTTATAAATCAAACGCAATATATGCCTTACGTAATTTAGGAAAAGTTGCTCAACCTTATATCAAAGATATTATTAACATCATTAAGGATAAATCTTTTGACACTTCACTGCGTTATAGCTTGGCAAGTGTTTCAGGAGAAATAGAACAATTAAATTTAAGTAATGTTGTTGTTATTTTGGATAACGTTTATTACGTAGGACAATCAGATGCAGAACAGTGGCGTTTCTTAACTTATTTTCTAGGTGGTGGGACTGAGGAAGTTAAGTTACTGCTCAAATGGCTAGGCAGACCGAAAGCAATTCCTGATAAGCTCACATACGCTGAAGGTGTCAAAACACTAGAAGTATTCCGCAACGCTTGGAAACCCAGCGAAGACTTAGCACGATTACGGGAAGACTTAGCCAAGCAAATTGCAGTAGTCGCCAGAAAAGTTTCTTGGCAACCCCAAGATATTGTAATTTTAGAAACTCACTACCACAACCTCAAAAAAGCAGGATACAACGAAGCTGACTCACTGGAATCAGTCATAGTTAACCTTAAGGGTTGGCAGTGGTTTTTCAACGCCAGAATAACTATCATCTCTCACGCCGCTTTCTGGCTAGCCCTGATCTTTGCCTACCCCAAATTTCCCCAAATCCAAGCCATCTTCTTCTGGAACCCTTGGGTACGCCGCATTCTCGGCGTGGGCTATGTCGGCTTTCTCCTCACCTGGTTTTCCCCCTTCCGCCGCAAATTATTTGAACCCTTCAAACCTTCCCTATTAGCCGATGCCGGCTTAGATAATTTTTATGACCAATCATACTTCCCAGAATCAAAAGTCAAAGTCCCCACATCAGGAGACATCCTCCCAATTACCGCAGCCTTACCCAGCATTCAAGGACAAATTATCTTAGAAGGAGATTCCGGCTTAGGCAAGTCGATGTTTCTCCGTCATCTGTTGCAAAACTCCCAGCGCATCGTCGTTTACCTCCCCGCCCAGAAATGTCATAAAGGCGTAATTGAAGCCATCCAAGACAAGCTACACGGCCAAGCCCAAGATGCCGACTTCCTGAAAAACCTGATATACAGTGGCGCGATAGATATCTGCATCGATGGACTCAACGAAGTCACCGCCGAAACACGGGCAAAAATCTGCCAGTTTGTCGAAAGCTATTTCCGGGGCAACATTATTATGACAACCCAGCCCCTAGAGTGGACACCCCCCTCAACAGCCAAAACTTACTACTTGCAGCCCCTTGAACAACAACAAATTCAAGAGTTTTTGATCTCCCGTCAGCCGCGACTCCCCAAAGATGCCAAAATTCAAGGTGCTGATTACACCCAAGCTTGCACCAATTATTTAACAGAAGTCCTCAATCACCAGCAAGCCAAAGAAGAGTTAGATGCTGTCCGCCGAATTCTTTCCAATCCAATGGATCTAACAGTGATAGCGCTGATGTTATCACAAGGTAAACAGCCAAACTTGTTTCGCCTGCAAGAACAGCAATACAATTTAATGGCGGCAGAATACCAGCAAGAATGGAAACAAGAATTTCCCCTCAAAAGATTCTCAGCCGCCGTCTACCAAATGCGACTCGAAGACAAACAAGCCTTACCCGCCGATGAATTTCACCAAGTTGCCATGTCTTTAGAAGACGATAAATACAAAATGGTAGTCAGCCGTCAGTGGCAAGATGAAAAAGGCGAAGCGAAGAAAGAATGGTACTTCCGCCACGATAAAATCATGGATTTCTTTTTGGTGCAAAACTTTCTCGGCGAAACTGATACCGCCGAAGAACTATTAGTTGATAGAATGGGCGATCCGCGTTTTCGTGGTGTTTATTTCTTGCTAGCAACGTTGCTTCCTTTAGATGCAGCCAAAGAACTGCGAGAAAAATTGATTCAATACGCGGCGGATACTAAAGACAATACGGTGAGTAATACCTTTGTGCAGTTGTTACGGACTAGATAAGTGGGCATTGGGCATGATTATTTTCTTTATGTTTTAGAGGATGTTTGAAAAGTTATTAGTGATGTATCAAATCCTTTTAGATCCCCCTAAATCCCCCTTAAAAAGGGGGACTTTGAGAGCTTTTTGCCCCCTTTTTTAAGGGGGGTTGGGGGGATCTAAAGCTTATGGGGCAAATCTCAAAGACTTGTGTGTACACCGTAGCTTTTTAAGGGGAGTTAGGGGGGATCAATAAGTGTCTAAAATCACAGCCAAATACTTTTTAAACAACCTCTGAAGCAAAGTTGCATAGCACCACAAAGTTAACTTAGGGGATAATCATAACCGATCACTCATGTTCTATTGCGATCGCTCTTGGGGCATCGCCAACAATTGCCAGTTGCACTGTAAATGTGGAACCTTCATATAATTTACTTTTTACAGAAATAGATCCCCCACAGCGCAGCAGCAATTGCTGTACTATTGTTAACCCCAAGCCAGCACCAGCATAATCTTCTGTAGCTGATGTACGCACACGATAAAATCGCTCAAATATTTTCGAAATCTCGCTTTCGGCAATACCAATACCTGTATCGCGGAATTCTAATTGGACATAATCGCCTTGAAGACGGGCACGCACCCATACTTCACCCCCATTAGGAGTAAACTTAATGCTGTTGTGCAGCAGATTAATTACAATCTGCCTCAGCCCACCACTCACACACCAAATAGATGGGAGTTCAGTGGGTACAGTGTAGGCTAGCATAATCCCTTTTTCTTGGGCTAAAGGTTGGTACGTACTCACTACTCCAGGTACAATCTCTGAGAGCCGCACCGACTCCAAAACCATCCCCTCCAAATTACGTTCTAGTTGCACCAGTTCCAACAAACCTGTAATTAGAGAATTTTGTTGATCGCACTGGGTATTTAACATCTGTAAATAACGTTGTCGCTGTGTAGGTTTGAGATTAGGAGAATTCAATAACGAAAGTGCTGTTTTTATATGCGTCAGGGGTATACGCAGTTCCTGACAGAGATTTTTCAGATATTCATCTTGAAATTGTTCTTTGTTGTGCAATTCTTGATTTATCTGCTGCAACTTGGTAGTGCGAGCTGTGATGATTTGGCGATTAATTTCATCCTGTCGCAGGAGTTGTTTTGTAAACAGTTGACTCATCGTTGCCGCTTCCGGCATCGTTGGACAAATAAAATCAGCAGGTACAATTGGCGATGAATCTGGCACGTAGACACCTGGCAGATGGTCGTTAGATATCGCTTTTTGGATACCATTTAATACTTGCTGGATTACTCTCCCCTCAACAGTAGTGATAATCAGCAATGGCTGATTTTTATTAGTATTTACCTTCCCCAATATCTGATTTTTGCGTTTTTTAAGTGGTCGATGAGCCAAAATTAAACTACAAAACTGGGGCGATAACACCATCAAAAAGTTTTCCCGTCGCAGTTGACTATCTGGTGGCAGGTGAACGGTGACATGATGAGCAGATGAGAAAGATGAGGAATTATTTTCTTCCCCTGCTTCATCATCTTCCCCCGCTCCCCCTTTTCTATTCTCGTCAATCTGGCAAGTATAAATAATACTAGACGCACCCACTGAGGATTGGTAACGCGCTAATTCTGATTGCCAAATTTTTTCTGGTGGTAGCTTCACCCATAAAGTGGCTGCAATTTGCTGCTCAATTAGTAAGTCAATTTGCGCTCTCACCAGTGATAGCAGAGTCGCAGGACTGAGAGACAATGGTTTTGGAGGCACTTGCACTCCCATAACCAGTTGATAAACAGACAGATCCTTAGTCAGAGAAACATTCATGAGTCAAGCACAAAAAGGATGAAGCAAGAAATAATTCTGTCTCGATTTTCACCTTTATGTGTCCATCTTTTACAAAATCCCCACGGAAAGAAACATTAAATATCAAAAACTACACCCATAAGGGGCAGGGAATGGGGGCAGGGGGCAGGGGAGACAAGGGGACAAGGAGACAAGGGGACAAGGGGACAAGAGGTGAGAACTTGAAACAAGTCTTTCCCCTTGTCCCCAATTCTCCTTGTCCCCAAGTCGTCTTGCCCATCCCCATGCCCAAATAAATTAAGCTTGGCTATTAAATCTTTGCTGTAAAGCGTCGCGTGCGTGTTCTCGGTCGTCAAAATGGATTTTTTCGGTGCCGAGAATTTGGTAGTCTTCGTGACCTTTACCAGCAAGCAGCACTCCATCACCTGGTTGTGCTTGTAAAATAGCAGTACGAATCGCAGTAGCCCGATCGCAAATTACCATTGGTTTTACTGTTTGGGCAATTCCCGCCAAAACGTCTTCTAAAATCCGTTCTGGGTTTTCTGTGCGGGGATTATCTGATGTCACCACTGCCACATCAGCTAATTCAGCAGCAATTCTACCCATAATTGGGCGCTTGGTGCGATCGCGATCGCCGCCACAACCAAACACGCAAATTACCTTCCCAGGTATAAATGGACGTGCAGCTTTCAGCAAGTTTTCCAAGCTATCAGGTGTGTGGGCATAATCCACAATTACGCTAATATCCTGGTCAGAATTAATCTGTACCCGTTCCATTCGTCCGGGAACTCCGGGAAACTCAGGTATTACAGATGCCACTAACTGCAAATCTAGCCCTAAGTGTAAAACTGCTCCTACGGCTGCGAGAAGATTTTCTAAATTATATTGTCCGACTAGTGGCGATCGAAAAGCTACATCACCTTTTGGTGTATGTAATGTCCCACTGACACCATTCGGCTCGTAACTTAAATCACTCATCCATAAATCAGCACTGTTGTCGTTGACGCTGTAACTCCAAACCCGTTCGGAATCTAACGAGGCAATTAACCGCTTTCCGTAGGAATCATCAGCATTAATTATTGCCCGTCCCTTGAGATAATCAGGGCTAAACAACAACGCTTTAGCGGCAAAGTAATCTTCCATGTCGCGGTGATAGTCGAGATGGTCTTGAGTAAGATTACTGAACACCGCTACCTCAAATTGACAGCCCAACACTCTACCTTGAGCCAACGCGTGAGAACTTACTTCCATCACTCCGAACTCACTACCAGCATTTACAGCCTCTGCTAGTTGCTGTTGTAGTTCCACTGCAAAGGGAGTAGTGTGGGCAGCAGTTTGCTCAAAACCTGCCCAACGAGTGTAGAGAGTTCCCATCAAAGCTGTGGCGAGATTAGCTTTGATTAAGAGAAATTCAATAATATGGGTAGTTGTAGTTTTGCCATTGGTACCAGTCACGCCTACCAGCTTGAGTTTTTGCCCTGGATAACCATAAAAAGCACTAGCTATCTGGGCACAAGCTTGAGTTATATTACTTGCACTGATGACCACAGCCTCATTTGTAGGGGGATTTTTTTGTGCAGCTTCAGGAGAAACGATCGCAGCTACAGCCCCCGATGCGATCGCACTTTGCCAAAATTCCCCACCATCAACCCGCGTTCCTGGCATCCCAATAAACAAATCTCCCACACCACAAGCATGGGAATTGGTCTTCAAACCCCTAACTTCCACATCCTCCAAAGTCGGATGGCTAGCCAATTGTTCAACACTGTCTACCGCCGTTAGTAATTCCCGCAATTTCATGTTGTGAACCTCGTCACATTCTTAATCTTGCGCTTATTCTGCATTATTTTTTTCTAATTGGCTAAATACTTACGCAACATTTGCTCCAACTGTTGCACACTAGCACGAGGAGAAGGACGCGGCAATGGTTTTTCCTCTGTGTCCTCTGCGCCTCTGTGGTTCGATAAATAAAGTACTGGCACTTCATACTCATACGCAGCAAACCAATCTTCACGAGTCGTAATATCCCTAATTTCCAACTCGAAACTGAGATTTTGGATTTTTTCTAGCTTTTCTTGCAAGCCTTCACATAAATGACAGCCGGGTTTACTGTATAAAATTAACCGCATTTCAGTTGGGGTAAGAAGTTATAAGTTTAGAATAACGTAGACGTTTCGGCTTGCCGCAGGCTACCGCGAAGGCGCGAAGGGCGCAAAGGAAGAGAGATGAGAAGAGAAGGGTTTAATGTGGGTGAGTATGTTGATCTTATGGCGTTGTTGTTGGATCTAGAAATAAGAGATGAGTATCGGGATGGGGTAATAGCAAATTTTGAGAGAATTAGTGCGATCGCAAATATTGTAAATTCTTTCCCTTTACCAGAGGAAATTGAAGTTGCACCAGTTTTTGAACCATAAAAGCTATTTTAATGTTTAAGCAATTTTGCTGAGTTTGCAATATAACCAACAATACTAAGATATAGCCGACTATACCTTGGAAAAATCAGATGAATAATTTCAATACTGTTATTTCATTGAAGTCTGCGGGTGTCGGTAGATTGTTGGTGCGGTTACTTTGGGTGCTGCTAGGATTTGGTGTTGCTTCTACGGTATTGTCTTTGTTGCAAGTAATAGCAAAGCCACTTTATGGGCTACTTGCTTCTCTAGATGCACTGCTATCAATAGTGACATTACTTTTTAGTTTAATTTCAATCATTGTTTTTATGATTTGGCTATATCGTCTCCATGCCGATTTAAAGGATATTTTCAAGGAATATCCGATTACGCCAGTAGGTGCGATCGCGCGATTTTTAATTCCTATATATAGCCTTTGGGGAATAGCCAACACGTTATCTACTTTTGCTGATCGATTTAAAGGTGAAGGTGAGGATTTAACACGTTTAAGTGAACAAGTGCGATCGTTAATCGGGCCGCTATATGGTTGTATGATTGGGTCAAATCTTGTGAATCGGCTCGCTTTTACAGAAGCTGTTAAAAATCCCGAAGATAAATTTCTGCCCTTTTGGTTTTTATTCTCTTGTATTTTAGATTTAGGTCTTACGGCTATTTTGCTACAACTAGCAAAAACTATGCGGACTGCTATTACTCAAAAAGCTAAAAGTGCTATCTCCTAATATTCCAGCATGAATTTTGATTCTGCCGATGCCATAACAATATCAGATGCGGTGCGTGCAGCCAAAGTCAGCGCAGTAGAATTTACTCAGGCGGCGTTAGCACGAATAGCAGCGCGGGATAATCAACTCAACTGTTTTACGGCTGTGACTGCTGAAACAGCTTTAAGGGATGCAGCCCGCATTGATGAAGAAATTGCCCAAGGTAATAATCCTGGTTTGCTTGCTGGTGTGCCTTTTGCGGTGAAAAATCTCTTCGATATTGCTGGTTTAACGACTCTGGCGGGATCGAAAATCAATGCAGAAAACCCAGCAGCAAGCCTTGATGCAACAGCAGTAGTGAAGCTGAAACAAGCTGGTGCTGTGCTGGTTGGTGCTTTGAATATGGATGAGTACGCATACGGGTTTGTTACGGAAAACTCTCATTACGGCGCTACTCACAACCCCCATGATTTACAGCGAGTTGCTGGTGGTTCATCGGGTGGTTCGGCGGCGGCGGTTGCTGCTGGGTTAGTACCTTTAACGCTGGGTTCTGATACTAATGGTTCAATTCGCGTTCCGGCAGCATTATGTGGCGTTTTTGGTTTTAAGCCAACTTATGGAAGGTTATCTCGTGCTGGGGTAGCTTTATTTTCTAGCAGTTTTGACCACATTGGCCCTTTTGCGCGTTCGGTGCAAGATATTGCTACGGTGTTTGATGTGCTTCAAGGAGAAGACGATTGCGATCCAATTTGTACAAAGCGTCCGGCTGAATTGGTTTTACTACAACTTAAACAAGATATTTCTGATATCCGAATTGCCATTGCTGCTGATTATTTCACCAAAGGCGCAGAACCGGAAGCTTTAGCAGCAGTTCAAAAGGTAGCTGATGCTTTGAATATCACTGAATACGTAACCATACCAGAAGCACACCGCGCCCGTGCAGCAGCTTTTGTGATTACAGCTAGCGAGGGTGCAAATCTGCATTTGGAAAAATTGCGATATCGCCCTCAAGATTTCGATCCAGCGACACGCGATCGCTTTTTGGCTGGGGCTTTAATTCCTAGTAGCTGGTATCTGCAAGCACAACGGTTTAGAAGCTGGTATCGCGATCGCGTTCGAGAAATATTTCAAAATGTGGATATAATTATTGCCCCAACGACACCAATTTCTGCACCGTTAATCGGTCAAGAAAGTATGATTTTGGATGGGGAGGAAATTCTTGTCCGTCCTCATTTAGGACTATTTACTCAACCATTATCTTTTATCGGCTTACCCGTTTTATCAGTACCAATTCAGCGTCCAAATGCTTTACCTTTAGGTGTGCAATTGATAGCAGCACCATATAATGAAGCTTTAATTTTACGGGTTGCGGCTGCGTTACAAACAAAGGGCGTAGTTGCGGCAGTTATAGTGTAGTTATAACAAATAATAAGTGTTGGATATATATGTGCGATATTGTTCTATTTTTCCTATTCTAAAATCACCTCATTGTTAGGCATAAATAATACTATACTTACTCAAAAGCAGCCGGATAAACAACCTTACCTTTATACTTTTTTTCATAGCTTTGCAGTGTTTTAACCATGAAGACATCCTCTGGTACTAGAAAAGGAGACTCGATTTCATAAATAACAGAAGGCTGAAAGCCAAAACGATTATAGAAATGAGGATGACCAAGTACAATAACTACGGCTTCTTTCTTTGCATCTGCTTTTTCTAATCCTGCTTGTACCAGTGCGCTACCAATACCTTGTTGTTGAAACTGTGGATGAACCGCTAAAGGTGCTAGAGCGATTATCTGTAGTGTTTCTTCACTCACCAGGTTAATGTAGCTGAATAAAATATGACCGACTACAACATTTTCAACCTCTGCAACCAGAGAAAGTTCTGGAATGTAGCGGTCAGAATGGCGAATTTTCTCCACAAGTTTAGCCTCATTTTCCTGCCCAAAAGCTAATGTATTCACTTCAGCTATTACTGTGTAGTCTGGCAGAGTTTCACAACGAATATTGATCATTTTAAAACCAATTCCATAAAAACCCAGTTTGCTCGATATTCTAAAGGAATCTCTGTTTTTTCTAAATACGGTTCGATATCCTGAAAGCCATATACACGATAAAGTGTATGTGCTTCTTTTGCAAAAGGGGCGCTGTCTAAACGAATCTTTGAGTAACCAATACTAGAAGCTTCATTGAGGATAGTTCCTAATAATGCTCTACCGATTCTTTTTCTGCGAAATTCTGGACTTACATACATCCTTTTAATTTCGCCAACATCTTCGCCAATTTTTCGCAAGCAAGCGCAGCCTGCTATTTTTGCCTCGTATTGTGCCAAAAGTAAGCGTCCTGAAGGGGGTATAAATTCGTGAAGCTGAGTCATATATTGCTCAAAGAATTTATTAGCATCTAAATTAATGCCGAACTGATGGCTGAATATCAACTTAGTCTCATTAAAATATTCCCAAAATAGTTTTTGTGTATGAGTTTTATGTTCGTCAGTCTCTACTTGTATAATTTTAAGCAAAGTTTATACCTCCACTAAGTAATTGCACAAAAATCGGTATAAAGAGAATTTACTTGTAAGTTAATCTGTGCCAATTAAAACCCCGTATCGAGATCCTACCCAAGGGCGAGTGACATTATACATCATAAATTTCTGTTGTAATTAGTGCTGAGTAGAGCTAGCGTAAAGTGGACAATTTGACAATCTTTAATACTAAAACTACTTGGCGTATAGTCATAATCTGTCCGCACGCAACAAGAACGCAAGACACTTAATATATGGTTCGAGAGCTAGAAAGAAAACGCCAGAGTGCAAAGTTTCCCGAAACAGCACCGGCTGCGAATCCCGTATTTTTTAGAACCTATAGCCGCAGAACAAAGGCGGGACTAAGGGAAACATGGGATGAGGTATGCGATCGCACTCTCCTCGGCTTAGTCGAGTTGGGAAAGCTCACTCAAGAAGAAGCTGCCATACTGGATAAGATGCAGCGCAACTTGAAAGCTATGCCCAGTGGACGCTGGCTATGGGTTGGTGGCACAGACTGGATAACCAAACCAAAGAATTTTTCCGGCGCTTATAATTGCACCTCTACCAATCTCGAAGACTGGAGTGCCTTCGGATTAATGATGGATCTGGCAATGATGGGCTGTGGTACCGGAGCCGTCCTAGAACCACAATTTATTAACCAGTTACCTCCTATCCGTAATCAACTGAATGTCACCGTACAAGGTGAAATTGGCAGCACTCCTGTGCAACAGCGACGTGAATATACTGAAACTCATATAGAAGGCAATAACGTCACTATTCACGTTGGAGATAGCCGTGAAGGTTGGGTTGAATCATATCAAGCCCTATTAGAACTTTCTACTAATGAACAGTTTTCAGCAGCAGTTGAAGTATTAGTTGATATCAGCGATGTCCGAAAAGCAGGAGAAACTCTCAACGGCTTTGGAGGAGTTGCTAATCCTGTAAAATTGCCCGGACTCTATCAGCGTTGTGCTTCCATCCTGAGTAAAGCTGTAGGACGGCAATTAAATTCAGTTGAATGTTGTTTGTTAATCGATCAAGCTGCTGTAACAATTGTTGCAGGTAATATACGTAGAAGCGCGGGGATGCGTCAGTTTATTGCTGACGATGAACAAGGAGCTACCGCCAAAGATAACTTATGGCAGCAAGATGAAAATGGCAACTGGCGAATTGATCCAGAGCGTGATGCACTCAGGATGGCAAACCATACCAGAGTTTTTCACCGCAAGCCAACCTTAGAAGAATGTCTGAATGCTGTCCGTAAACAGTATTATAGCGGCGAGGGAGCGATTCAATGGGCTGGTGAAGCTGTAGCGCGATCAAATATTGATTTGCTGCCAACACAAGCTCTAAAAGTTGAATTTTTACAAGCTTATGAACAAGGAACAGCAAAACAGTGGTTAGAAGAACGCTATTCAAATCTTGATGCTAATGAGTTAGAACATCGTTTAGCTCGCTATGGGCTAAATCCGTGTGGTAAGTGATTTTGCCTCACGTTAAAAACCTCGCAAAAACGGGGAAAGCTGAGATGCTAATCCCGTGGTAATCAAAGGAATTAAAAAGTCTTTGACACCGTACAGCGTAGAGAGTGAAACTAGATTACACCAAGCATTTGTGTCTAGAATATAATCTTTCCAAGAGTGCGGGGGTGAATGTGAAAAACACTTTTATTATCTGAAGTCACATCTACAAAAGGTACGCGGAGCTACTGCAAATAATCAAGCAGTAGAACTAGGGGATAAAAAGCCTCTAGGGTAACAAATATGGAAATCATCGGTAGTAACTTCCACTGCAATTTATCTGAGGTTCACCTTAATCAAATCGACCCACGTAACTACAAAGAACAAGAAGAGGCTTTCACTGCTGGGGCATTATCTGTAGCAGCACTTTTAAATCACAAATTCTTAGAACCACGCTATCAATACAGCCGTGAATTAGACCCGATTGTGGGAGTTTCTTTTACAGGTTTATTTGATTTCTTTGTCCATGCTTTTGGTGTTGATTGGCTGCGTTGGTGGGAAGCAGGAAGACCTGCAACTCCCCAAGGATTAGCTTTCAAGCGTGAGGAGGAAAAATATCTAAGTTCTTGGAGAGATATTGTACATCGTGTAGTTTGGGATTATTGCGATCGCCACAATCTCAAACGTCCAAATCGCTGTACCACAGTCCAACCCAGTGGTACTAAGGCTTTGTTAACTAATGCTAGTTCAGGATGGCATCCTCCCAAAGCCCAAAGATTTATTCGCCGCATCACCTTCGGCAAAAATGACCCAGTAGCCTTAGCCTGTATTGACTACGGTTACAATGTCATTCCCTCACAATCAGACAAAGATGAACAGGGCAATTTGCTCAACGATCCCTTTGATTCACGGGTGAGTGAATGGTTAGTAGAAATCCCTGTTTCTGTATCTTGGGCTGATTTACCAGGTGCTGATGAAATTGATGTTTCTAAGTTTTCAGTCTTAGCCCAATTTGATTTTGTCCTCCAGGTTCAACGCTGGTATGTGACTCATAACACATCAGCTACTTTGGAACTGCGTTCTGATGAAATCGAACCTTTGGGACAGAAAATCTATGAAACTATTCAGAGCGATCAAGGATATATTTCAGCAGCCCTTTTAGCTCGTTTTGATGACTTGCAATCATTCCCCCGTTTGCCATTTGAACCAATAGATAAATCAACCTACGATCGCTTGAATCAAGAGGTAAAAGCACGGCGGAAAACAGATGATTTCTGTGCAGTCTTAAGCCGCTATGATTTAGGTGAAATGTCAGAGGCTGGCCCTAGTGGTTGTGATTCTGATAAGTGTATGTTTCCCGATCAGAAACCAAGCTCATAAGGCGAGATAACATCAACTTAGGGTAGGCAATATTTATCTACAATAAAAAGCAGTGGTTTAATATGAAATTAAACTACTGCTTTTTATATGAATTTAAATTATCCCTTTTAACTCAATACTGTTCAAAATGCTACTTGTACACAATCGTGGGTTTTGAGACGCGATAAATCGCCGTCTCTACAAGTGTTTTGTTCTTATCTGAACTGTATTGCCTTTTAACTTCTTTCTTTCTCTATTTCTTCCTTCCTTCTTGTACTTAGGTTTAGCGCATCTTCATACAGAATTGGTAACAATAATTATTTTGCTATAGAAAAGCAACACAAAATTTCTCTACATTATTATCTTGTCAAAAGGAGTCCGCCAATGAAAGCTTACGAAATTCAAAGCAACGCCGGGATTGATGCGATCGCATTAGTCGATCGCCCTGAACCAAAACCAACTGCGGGACAAGTTCTCATTCAAGTCAAAGCAACATCCCTAAATTACCGCGATTTGCTTGTCGCTGAGGGTGCTTACGGTTCTGGACAGAAGTATCCGTTAATTCCCCTATCTGACGGTGCAGGGGAAGTCGTGGCGGTAGGGGAAGGTGTAACACGGGTAAAAATAGGCGATCGCGTCGCTGGTATTTTCTTCCAAGACTGGATTTATGGCTCTTTAACCAAAGAGAAAATGAAATCCGATCTCGGAGGCGGTATTGATGGAATGCTATCTGAATATGTCGTATTACACCAAGATGGTTTGGTGATATTACCAGACTATCTATCTTACATTGAAGGGGCAACTTTACCCTGTGCAGCAGTCACAGCTTGGCATGGACTGGTGACAAAAGGCAATATTGGCGCAGGTGATAATGTTTTATTACTCGGTACTGGGGGAGTTTCGATTTTTGCTCTCCAGTTTGCCAAGATACATGGTGCTAGAGCAATTATTACTTCTAGCAGTGATGCTAAATTAATACGAGCTAAACAGCTTGGTGCTGACGAGATAATCAACTACAAAACAACACCAGATTGGGAAAAGCAAGTTTACCAATTAACCAATCGCACTGGTGTAGATCATGTAGTTGAAGTAGGCGGTGCAGGTACTCTGCCAAAATCACTACAAGCAGTCCGTATTGGGGGACGGGTTAGTTTGATTGGCGTATTGTCAGGTAGAGGAAGTGAAATTGATCCCATACCAATACTTTTTAAGAGTTTAACAGTTCAGGGCATTTATGTCGGCAGTCGGGAAATGTTTGAGGCGATGAATCAGGCGATGCAACAGCATCAAATTAAACCGATTATTGATCGAGTTTTCCCATTCACTGAGGCACGAGAAGCTTATGCTTATCTCAAAAGTGCGGCTCACTTTGGTAAAGTCGTAATTCGTAATTCGTAATTTTAAAGAGTTTAATCAATACTATACGGTTAAGGCAACAGCGATGAATCGCCGTCTCTACAATAATCAGTCTTTTGTAGAGACGGCGATTTATCGCGTCTTTGTGATGGTTTATCGTGTCTTTACGATTTAGAATTTCCATCAAAAAACATTAACCGAACCGTATTGAGTGTTTAATTCTATGTTTCAAGCAGGGTTTAAATTTCCACTTGAAACATAATTATTAATTACGTTTAAACAGCAGCGAGAGTAGGCGCAGCGAATTTAGCATATCGCTCTATGTAGAATTCCTTAGAATGAGCGATCGCTTTCACAGATTCACGCTCTTTCAAAGCATGTTTCCACTGGCGTAGACGGGTAAACTCTTCTGGTATTCCAAAACCACGATACTGCTTTAGTGCAGCCCAGCGCTCAAACCAGGGGAAATAGGTGAAATCCACCAAACTGATAGATTCACCAAACCAGTAAGGGCCTTCCCCAGAATGCTTTGCCAAACCTTCGTTTTCAATGAATTCCAGGTGTTTGTATAGTTCCTGTTTAGCTTCTTCTTGTTTTTGGGGATCTGAACTCCGCAGTAGGGTAGAAAAAGCAGGAACGAATCTGGTGTTAGCAAAATCGATCCAAATCCGAGCCTGTGCCCTTGCAATGGGGCTGCTGGGCAACAGTGGTGGATTGGGAAATACCTCATCGAGATATTCGTTAATTACTGCTGATTCCCAAACTCGGTTATCGTCATGAGTTAGTGCGGGTACTTTACCATAAGGGGAAACTTTGGTAAAACCTTCAGGCTTATTCTGCAAATCAATTTCAATCAAATCGAAGTCAATGCCCTTTTCTTGCAGTACCAAACGGGTACGGTGAGCATAAGGACAAACAACTGCACTGTATACTTTGATTTGGGCCATGTTTAAGTACCTTGGTAAATAGGACTTGTTAATCGGCATTGGGAATTGAATTTTCATCCAAAATCCCAAATCTTAAATTGTTAGTGTCACAAAATCTTCTTGAGGCGAATGTAGCGTGAAAAATTCTCGACACTAACCCAACTTTTAAATTTGACTATTAGGCAAAGTTAGGGAATGGGGAATGGAAAATGGGAAATGGGGAATGGAGAATGGGGAATTGGCTAATAATCAATAGTTTTTCTCCCTTGCTTCCCCTGCCTCCCCTGCCCCCTGCTTCCCCTGCTCCCCTGCTCCCCTGCCCCCTACCCCCCTGCCCTAACTAAAGCCAGGGCACCTCTTCAGGTGCATAACGAAAGGCGCGGAAGACTGTATTCTGCTCTCCACGAGTGACCGGCGATTTTTCACCTGGAATATTCCGAGTTGCAAAGTGGGGGTTGATGTATTCCCAAACAATCTCTCCTGCAACTGTTACCTCGAATATTCGACCGTAAGCACCTTCTGTAATCAAGGTATTGCCATTTGCTAAACGTTGCGCTCCTGATATGTATGCACTGAAGAAATTTTGGGGCGGGTTATCGGTGTATTCCCAAACTATCTCTTTCGTTTGACGGTTTACCTCAATCACACGAGAGAAATTAAGAGCGACGTTACGGCGATGTGCGCCATTGTCGAAAATCAGGATATTACCGTTAGCTAGCTCGTTGGGAAAGTGCTGCTGTGCTAGCACGTCATCGCCCAATGTCCAAATAATTTCTCCAGTTTTGCGATCGATAATGACAACTGTGGATATATTACGAAAGCTCACTATGATGTTGCCATCAGCGAGTTCCCCCACAGTATTCCCATGAGTCCATTCGTGCCGATGATCCTGTGGTGTAATGGTAAATATATTTGGATCGAGGTGTTCGTGGGCGTGCCAAGTCCAAATAATTTCACCTGCTGGAGTCACCTCATAAAGGACATCCGCATAGATATTCCCACCTGGTTCTGTACCTGGTACGCCACCTTTGATGCGAGGAACTAACGACTGAGGTATTTTTTCAATGGCGAGTAAAATTGTGTTGCCATTGGCTAATCTGCGTCCATCGTGATGATGATCTGGATGTTTATATTCCCAAATAATATTTCCTTTGGGATCTGCCTCTAAAACAACACCACTTTTAAATGCAGCCCACAAAGCAAAACGTAGTGGTTCTTCTGGTGGAGTCTTACCGTTATAAAAAAGGTTGCCATTAGGTAAGAGATAACCATATAACCCTGGTGGATATGGCAAATTCCACTGGTGTACTACTTCTCCTTCTAAGTTCAGAAGGTAGACTTCACCTTGACCTGTCAGAGGTGTGAAAAGTGTGTATCCTTTAAATGCTTTTTCGGGATTATAAGCCTTTAAGCCAGTACCCCGACGACGAATAGTATTCTGGTCAATTAATGTTGCTGTAAAAGTCATATCCTACCTACTAAATATGTAGTTTTGGATCTAATAATGAGAGCCAGAGCCTCTAGGGAGGCATTACCAGGCTGGAGCCTGGTAACGAGGTGAACCGCCTAAAATGTTTGAATTTCTAATTTCTAATTTTTAATTTTTAATTGTTCATGGTGCTGGGTTTGGAGACTGAGCATGAACTATATCCAACTCTTCCAAAATGTCTTTACTGAGAACCACATCCACACTTTCCAAATTCTCTTTGAGTTGTTCTAGTGTCGTAGCACCAATAATTGTGCTAGGGACAAACCAACGACTCCGCACGAATGCCAAAGCCAAATGCGCTGGACTTAGTTGATAGCGCTTGGCAATTTCCACATAAGCTGCTACTGCTTCGGTGACTTTTGGTTTTAAGTAGCGCTGACCAAAATTTTCAAACAAACTGACTCTTGCTTTCTCTGGTTTGCCATTTAGGTATTTGCCGGTCAAGAAGCCAAATGCTAAAGGACTATAAGCCAGTAATCCAATTTCTTCGTGATAAACTGCTTCTGCTAAAGCTCCATCAAATACTCGATTCAGCAAATTATAGGCATTTTGAATTGAGACAACTTTGGGTAAACCTAATTGTTTAGCAGCGTTACTAAATTGTGCCACTCCCCAAGGAGTTTCATTGCTCAAACCGATATAGCGAATTTTTCCTGCCTTAATTACATCAGCAAAAACTGCTAGCTGTTCAGCGATGGGAACTGTTTCTCCCACCTGAGTTGGATCGAATACTGTTTGCCCAAACCTTGGCACGTAGCGATCGGGCCAGTGGATTTGGTAGAGATCAATATAATCGGTTTGTAATCTTTTTAAACTATCATCTACAGCTTGTTTGATATTATCACGGTCAATTGCTTTAGCTCCATCACGTAACCATTTAAAGCCACGACCTGGACCAGCAATTTTAGTAGCTATAATCAGTTGTTCTCTTTGTTGGCGCTTTAACCATTCTCCAATGTAAGTTTCAGTTAATCCATAAGTTTCGGCACTTGTTGGAACTGGGTACATCTCCGCCGCATCAATAAAGTTGACTCCTTGGGCAATAGAATAATCTAATTGAGCATGGGCTTCTTCAATAGTATTTTGCTGTCCATAAGTCATAGTGCCCAGACAAATTTCAGAAACTTTTAAATCACTCTTACCAAGCTGGTTATACTTCATGTTTTCGTGTTGTTTTTTGTTTAATTTAACAGTGATATTTTTATTGTTAATTTTACATTTTGTCAAGTATGTTATTATTTCTAATTAACTTAGCTTCAAACAACACTTAGTTTGGCACCAAGCCAATATAAATTTTTCAGCAGAATAATATTTTGCCGATACGATTAAAAATCGATATTTAAATCGTAGTTAATAGATGCAGTTGCTTATTATTGCATAAAGCAACCCGATGATTAAGGTAGTTTGTGGAGTCATAAAATCTAAAATTGTAGTACAGAGTACTTGCTTTTATTAGGGTTTTGTGGAATTGACTGTTTTAGCCTTAGCATATACTACGATAAATCAGTTAATTTACCGTAGTATATCAGAAATCTTAAGATTATTCCGGAATTAAGTCTTAATAAATGTTCATGTTAATATGCTTCTGAAAAAGTATATTATTTTCGTGAACAATCAAAATATACTGAGTTTATCGGAAAAATTCACAGTATCCGATCGCAACGACAAAGACTTAGGGTTGTAAAGGCTTGCTTGTGTAACCAAGAATTTTTTGCTGCGATCGCTGACAAAGATGCTCATGTCTATATGATTAGTGAACATAATTTGGTTTAATTCTGCGATCGCAAGCGCAATTCCTGTGAAATTTCGCAATTCCAATTGTTGGGGTTCCTTAGCTTGAAATCGACCTACTGATTTTTTTATACTTTCTATTAACTTTGCTAAAGTCAGTATTTAACAAGAGGAATATAGTTTTTTATAGTAGTATGTACTTAATAATTTACTATTTAATTTGTATTCTCTTTTCAGTCTTTAGATAGATGCCTCAGACACTTGTAACAAGCTTTACTAGTCTATAATCTAGATTTTTCTTACTATCAATAAACTAAATTTAGTTATGTTATATTATGGATATGAGTATAAGAATCTCAATGCTTTATTATAACTTTTTTAGGAAATACATCTTTTGACATTAGGGTTAGGCTCTTGATTTTCTCCTTATGCCGCAAGTTGCCTTTTCTTAAAGACTGCCACATTCAGGAGAATCCCAATGTCATTAGACAAAAATACCTTTGAGCAACCAGCAAATAGTTTGCTGGCAGTTCTGCCGCTCAATGATTATGAGCGTCTCGTCCCCCATCTGAAGTTGGTTAAGCTCTCCAATCGGCAAGTACTTTACGAAGCAGGCGAACCGATCGCACAGGTCTATTTTCCTAATAAGGCAGTGGTTTCTATAATCACTACAATGGAAGATGGCTCAACTGTGGAAGTTGGTTTAGTGAGTAATGAAGGCATGGTAGGTATGCCCGTAATTTTAGGAGATAACATCACAACCACAACTGCATTTGTGCAGATTCCAGACAGTGCTATGCAGATCGATGCAGACATACTCAGAAGCGAGTTCAATCGGGGTACAGCTCTCCAAAGCGTGCTGCTACGATATGTGCAAGGTGTATACACTCAAATAGCACAAGGATCTGCGTGCAACCGTCTTCATAAGCTAGAGGGGCGGTTGGCTCGATGGTTGCTAACAGTTTCTGATCGTCTGGAATCAGATGAATTCCCACTTACACAAGAATTTATCTCGCAGATGCTGGGTGTACGTCGTTCTGGTGTCACCGAAGCAGCTAATATTTTGAGCGAAGCCGGAATGATCACCTACCACCGTGGTCAGATTAACATCCTGAATCGACAGGCTTTAGAAAAAACCTCCTGCGAATGTTATCAAATTATCGAAAAGGAATTTGTCCGTTTATTGGGCAATAAGCCCAATAGAAGCCAAAAATAATTTTTTTGGCTTCTATGTACGAAAACGCACAGACTTACATAAGTGTGTTTATTTAAGATTTTTTAGATTGTGCCCATGTTCCTTTAGAGAATACACCTTTTGACATTAGGATCAGATCCTTAAATTCTTTCCTTGTGCCCGGAGTTGACTTTTCTAAAGTCACCTACTTAAGGAGAGTGACTTCTAATGTCATTAGATAAAAGCCTTTTTCAGCAACAACCAAATAAGCTGCTAGCCGCTTTGCCAGCGAGTGATTATGAACGTCTTACCCCCCATTTAAAGCTAGTTCCGCTCTCAATTGGGCAAATTCTTTACCAAGCAGCTGAACCAATTACACAGGTCTATTTTCCTGATAAGGCAGTGGTTTCTATAGTCACCACTATGGAAGATGGCTCAACGGCAGAAGTTGGGATCGTAAGCAATGAAGGCATGGTGGGTATCCCGGTAATTTTAGGAGACAATACCACAACTACAACATCGTTTGTACAAATTGCGGGCGCGGCTATGCAAATCAGTGCAGATGTACTCAGAAACGAGTTCAATCGAGGCGGAGCTATTCAAAAGCTGCTGCTGTGCTATGTACAAGCTATATACTCTGAACTAGCGCAAGGAGCGGCTTGCAACCGTCTTCATACACTAGAAGAACGGTTAGCCCGTTGGTTACTGACAGTCTCTGAACGTTTGGAATCAGAAGATTTTCCACTTACGCACGAATTTATCTCCCAGATGTTAGGTGTACGTCGTTCCGGCGTGACAGTAGCGGCTAGCACCCTCAGCCGAGCCGGAATGATCAGCTACCAACGCGGTCATATTAGGATATTGAACCGAGAGGATTTGGAAGCAACTTCCTGTGAGTGTTATCAAGTTATCCAAAACGAATTTGCTCGGTTACTGGGCAAAAAGCCCAGTAACCGAGCCAGAAAATTTTTTTGAGTTATGTGTGCGAAACCGAACAGACTGGCAAAAGTAACTTGATTTAAAGTATTTTGAGAAAATTTCTGTTTTAATGTTCAGTGAGCGAAAATACTCTTAAGCCGCAAGTAAATAGATTACTAGCGGCTTTGCCAACTAGTGATTATGAGCGTCTTGTTCCGCACCTGAAGTTTGTTTCGTTTCCCACTAGGCAAGTCATTTACGAACCAGGAGAACCCATAACAGAGGTCTATTTTCCCCAAAATGCAGTGGTTTCTATAGTCACTATTATGGAAGATGGTTCGACGGTAGAAGTTGGGATAGTGAGCAATGAAGGCATGGTGGGTATCCCAGTAATTTTAGGAGGCAACACAACAACCACAAAAGCGTTTGTCCAAGTTGCGGGCGCTGGAATGCAGATGGATGCAGATGTTCTGAGAACCGAGTTCAATCGGGGTGGAGCTATTCAAAAGCTGCTGCTGCGCTATGTACGAGCTATATATACAGAACTTACGCAAGGATGTGCTTGCAACCGTCTTCATACATTAGAAGAACGCCTAGCTCGTTGGCTACTGACAGTTTCTGACCGTTTTGAATCAGATAATTTTCCACTCACACAAGAATTTATCGCCCAGATGCTAGGTGTACGTCGTTCTGGTGTAACAGTAGCGGCTAGCACCCTCAGCCGAGCCGGAATGATTCGCTATCAGCGTGGTCAAATTAGTATTCTCAACCGAGAGGATTTGGAAGCAACTTCCTGCGAGTGCTATCGAGTTATACAAAAAGAATTTACTCGGTTACTGGGGAATCAATCAGCCAAGGTGCGTAGGCGTAGCCCGTCGTAGACATCACCGATGAATCAATTTTCTAAGTTATTATGTCCGAAACCGGACAGACACTTAGCAATTAGTTCTATTAAGATTTAGTAAAGAATGCATCAAATGGTATTGACAAATGCGTGCCATTTGATGCGATTGCTACTCTAAGTGCTTGAGCTAGACGGCGGTGAGAATAATGTCTAATCAATCAATGTCTTTTAAAGGTCTACGATTGCTCGTCGTAGATGATGACCCTGATACGAGAACTTTACTTACCTTCTTGTTTGAATTAGACGGAGCAGAAATTATCACAGCTGCTTCGGCAGGTGACGCTATAGAAATAATGTCATTTTTTAAACCAGACATCTTTATTAGTGATATTTACTTACCCGATGAAAACGGCTGCTCACTGCTCATGAAGGTTAGAAATCTGGAGGCAAAGCGAGGGAGAAAGATTCCAGCTATTGCTCTGACAGCATCTGCTTTCGACGAAGACCGGAATCGGGCATTATTAGCAGGTTATGATATATACCGATGCAAGCCGATAGACTTAGATGATTTATCTTCTACAGTTGCTAGTCTAGTTATGCTCGAAGAATACGCTTGACACATTTGGATGCTTAAGGTGATAGTCACTAAGCAATAAAGCTTTAAATTATTTTGAAAATACGATGTCTATTGAGGATTATACCAACGCCTGGTAATTTTTATACTAAATCAGCGTGTTGGCGTAGCCCTTGATAGACATCGTATTTTTTTAGGAATTTTTTGACTAATTTTATTCTTTTTTAATTCTGCTACCAGCAAAAACCTTTGAAAGAACAGAGATATAAAATATACTAAGAATAAATACAGAGAAGGCTAAAGTAATTCTCTGTGAGTACTCATTTCTTCATATAAAGGGCTGCATTATGGAATATCTTGCTTATTCTCACATGTTTGTTGCTCAAGAAGAGGCATCTGGAAACACCAAATATAATCTCCCTAAATCTCAATTAAATGGGAAAGAACCTCTTAAATCTTCTAACATAGTTATTGCTGAAAAACAGGCATCTGCAAACAGCAAAACTAAGTTCAATTGGAAAAAATTACTTAAATCTTCAGCTTGGTTAGCTTTAGCTGGTGTTGGTGTCTTACTTTTTGCTGCTACCCAAATTCAAATAAGTTCGGCTGCTTATGTAAAGACTAACGGCAGTTGTTTGCGTATCCGTACAGGTCCAAGCACCAACTACTCTTATATTGATTGTGTATCTAACGGTGCAACACTTCCAGCGATTGAAAGGTATGAAAACGGTTTTGCTCGGCTTTCTACGGGTAAATATGTTTATGCCCGATGGGTTGCTGATAAACCTAACAACCCTCCTGTGACTAGTAGACCTGGTGGCGTTGGCGGTTCAGTCATTCTTACCCGTGGTTCTAGAGGTCAGCTTGTAAGAGACGTTCAGACAGCTTTAGGTAATCTCAGAGTTGATGGAATTTACGGTCAAGAAACTGTTAACCAAGTCCGAAGCTTTCAGGCAAGTAAAGGTCTACTTGTAGATGGTACAGTGGGGCCCGAAACTAGAGCAGCTCTGGGTATTTAAAAGTTAGAGACAATTCGATAAACCAGCCACTTTTGAAAAATCTCATTTCTAGGTTATACCTATTTTCTTAGAAATCCAAAACATCTCGCCCGTCTGAAAGCGGGCAAGATGCTAACTTGACAACATTGAAACTGTGTTGAATGCAAATAAGAAAAGCCGATTTTATACACCCTGAAAAACAGAAATTTTGTATTTTGTTTAATCTAAGTTGATATTTCGGATGAAACACCCAAGTAATTTTGCACAATCTGCAAAATGCGCTCTGCTGCATGACCATCCCCAAAGGGATTAATTGCATTTGCCATTGCTTCATAGGCATCTGGATCGCTCAGTAACTCAGCCGCAGATGCAAAAATATTCTCACTCGTAGTGCCTACAAGTTTGGCTGTACCAGCTACAACAGCTTCTGGTCTTTCGGTAGTATCTCTCAAAACTAGTACTGGTTTTCCCAAACTGGGGGCTTCTTCTTGCAAACCACCAGAGTCAGTGAGCAAAAGATGCGATCGCCCAATTGCTCCCACTAGTTCACCATAATCTAGAGGTTCCGTCAAGAAAATTCGGGGATGATTCCCTAAAAGCTCTTGCAATGGGACTCGCACTGTGGGATTGCGGTGTAATGGTAGCAACAAAGCTGTATCAGGGAACTTGTCTAAGATTTGTAAAAACCCCTCTGCGATCGCTTGCAGGGGTTCTCCCCAATTCTCCCGTCGATGAACTGTTGCTAACAGAACGCGGTATGAATCCCAGTCTAAGCCTGGTACATTACAAACAGCTTGAGTTGCAGCTACATTCAACAGCGCATCAATTACCGTATTACCCGTCATGTGAATTTCACCCAAAACACCAGAACGGTGCAAATTTTCCACAGCCCAAGGTGTCGGCGCAAAGTGCAACTGAGTAATTTGAGAAATCAACCGTCGATTAGCTTCTTCTGGGTAAGGATTGAAGATATCATCAGTTCTTAAACCTGCTTCTACATGACCAATAGGGATTTTTTGATAAAAAGCTGCTAAAGCTGCGGCAAAAGCCGTTGTCGTATCTCCCTGCACCACCACTAAATCTGGCTTTTTCTCTTTAAATAACGCTTCTAACCCTTGTAAACTACGGCAGGTAATATCATTTAGAGATTGCTGAACCTGCATAATTTCCAAGTCATAATCTGCCTTAATGTTGAACAGCTGCATAACTTGCTCAACCATCTCCCGATGTTGTCCAGTCAGAATTACTTGCGACTCAAAAGCTAAAGACTTCTGGAAAACCTGAATAACTGGAGCAAGTTTAATCGCTTCGGGACGAGTACCCAAGATAATGCAAACCCGTTTTTGATTAGTCATTAGTCATTAGTCATCTGTCATTTGCCAATGGTTATAGTCAATGGTCTATGACCAATAGTCAATAGTTGACGGTCAATCATTACACAAATCATAAATATAAAAGGAAAAATTATATAAAAAGCATGAAAAAACCCGGCTTAATCGGGTAGATGAACTGTATATCGAATTCAATTTTAATCACATTATTATTAGAGAGCATGAAAAAACCCGGCTTAACCGGGCAGACGCACTGTTTGTCTTATTCACCTGTGATGACTACATTTTAATCTCACAAGTTAAAGGGCAAGCAGCATAAACAGTAGTCTGCATTTGGTCTGCCTCTCCATGCAGCCAGCTTAACCATTTAACCTCACTGGGATGAACTCCTTTAATAGTTAGCACACCCGCAGCAAATACAACTGCCATGACATTAAACATGATTAAAGCGCCTGCTACAAGCAAAACAGCACTAACAGGCATCACAGATTGCAAGATGATCGATAACAGACATCCAACCGTAGCCATTAAGACAACTAATGGAAAACCGACAACCAACAAGCATACTGCTAATGTAAAAGTCCATATTAAAAAGCTTTTAATCATCAACAAGGAGTAGGTCTTTCCTAGATTAGAGCTTTCAGCAGAAACCATGACTTTTCCTCCCAAAAAATACACAGCAAATTTTAATTTCAGTGATATCTCGCTTTTGGCGAGTTAACTGATTTGTTTCTCAGTGAAATTCAGTATATAAAAACTAATCGGGAAAATGAGCATTTATTTACTAAAGTTTACAGTTAGTTTTTTGTAATTGTGAATTTAAAACCAAGTTTATATCTATTAGAATAACTTGCTTTCTGCATCTGTCTTCAGGTATATAACCTAAAACTTATGGGCTTTTAACGTTGATCCCCAGATATTGCTCCTACCAAGCTTAACATTTCTTATAAAAATTGATAGCGTTTCTCATAATTGATAGATGGGCTGAATAAATGAATAGTCAGTATTTATGCTGTTAATTGCTGGCAATTTGTATTGATGCCCAAGATAAATTTCTCATCTAATGGCTGAGAATATTCATATTTTATATCAAAAGTATTATAAAGCACCATGCAATCTCTGGACTTTTGCTGAGGCGTTCTAAGCTATTAGGTGTGTTAACCATTATATATAGGTTAAATAATTTTTCTAAATATTCTGAGTAGCGGAATCTTAGGAAAAAAAGATACCAGTTTATGTGGATGAAATGGATTGACCGTGGTTCTAGATTTTCAATCGCCTCCCATCACCACTAGGGCTTGCACGCAAGCATTTTCCAAAAGTCATCAAAGTAAGTGACTTGACTTCTCACTAATTCAAATTTTTACCCGCTAAATGTGAAGATATATGACAGAATCACAGTCTCCATCAAATTCTAGCCCTGTTACCGAACATAACTTGCCCCCAATGCCCCCAATGCCGCCACCTCCGCCAACCTTTAGTACACAGAGGCAGATGACACAAACATTGGATATGTCAATGGATAGGAGTACCAACACGCCTGTTGCAGGTCATCGTCCGGTTAGTCCACCGCCAATACCTACTTCAGTTCTTCCTAAAACCAGCAGTGCGGGGCCCACTTTAGAGAAGTTAATCAGAGAAGCTTACGATCAAGGATATTCTGACTTGCACTTAGGTGTCGGTGAAGTACCGCGCTTCCGCACCCGAGGAGAAATTCAATCATGGGATTATCCAGAAGTAAGTAAAGAAGCTTTTATGAGTTGGTTGCGGGAGGTAATGAGTGAGGCGGAAATTCAGCGCTTTGAAGAACACTTAGAATTTGACGGAGCAACTCAATATGACTTTGCTCGCGTGCGGATTAACGTTTTTGGCACTCTTAGAGGGCCTGCAATGGTGTTGCGGTTGATTCCTCTGAAAATCTTAACTATGGAACAGTTGAGATTACCCCCAGTTTTTCGAGATATTTGTCATCACCACAAAGGTTTAATTTTGGTAACTGGGCCCACTGGTTCTGGTAAGTCCACCACAATGGCAGCGATGGTTGACTATATCAATAAAGAGATGGCCAAGCATATCATTACCATTGAAGACCCAATCGAATTTATCCATCAAAGCCGCAAATCTTTAGTCAAACAACGGGAAGTGGGAATGCATACCCGGAAATTTGACAACGCTTTGAAAGCAGCTTTGCGGGAAGACCCAGATTTGATTCTGGTGGGGGAAATGCGGGATAAGGAAACAGTCAACACTGCCCTAAAAGCTGCTCAGACTGGTCACTTGGTCATGGGAACCCTACACACCAATAGCGCGGTTAAAACCATTGAACGGATTCTCAACCTCTACTCTGGTGACGAACAGGATGCAATGCGGGTAGCAATTTCTGAGTCTTTAGTAGCGGTAATTGCTCAAGGTTTGTGCCGCACAACTGACGGGAAGCGAGCTGCTTTCCACGATGTGCTGATCAATACTGAGGCTATTAAAGAATGGATCAAAGACGGTAAGTATGATGAAATTGGCGAGTTAATGAAACAAGCTGGTTTTGACGGCATGATTACGATGAATCAGTCCTTGCTCAATCTCTATCAAGAGGGTCGCATCACTGAAGAAACTGCTTTGGAAATGTCACCAACTCCTAATGAAATGGCACAGTTTCTCCGAGGTAGAGTTTAAGATTTGGGCATTGGGCATGGGGAATTGGGCATTGGGCATTGGTTATTAATTATTCTCCTCTACCTCCCCTGCCCCCCTGCCTCCCCTGCTCCCTCATCCATCCCCCACTCCCAAATATCTTTGTCATCCTGGTTACGGTTATAGCTAAGGTAAAAGGTAAAAGAGAGAATTTTTACTTTTAGCTTCCTAGCCTTTGTGAATAACTTGACAACAAACAAACTATCTACACCCCAGTTGTTTAAAGGCATTGCCCTATTTACACCTGGAGGAGATTTAATTTACTGCATCGACCCTAGCAAACAAGGTCGATGGCATTTGCATTTGTGTTCGGCTTTGCAAGAAATTCTAGATTTGCCAGAGCCACCGCACTTTTTAGTACCTTGTTATACTGCGACTATTGACCACTGGTTAGATCCGCGCACTCAACAAGTGCGAACTTTTGCTGAAGCTTATCCGGCTGTAATTAGACATCAAGCTTTGCTTAATGCCATTTTTGGTACAGGGGAGTTAGTATGGCAAGCTGCTCCTTGGCAAGAGGGGTTGTGCGATCGCATGGTATTAACATCTTATCGTTCTTCATTTGGGCAGCTTTGGGAAGATCACGATTTAATTGTTCGTCTAGACCTTTCTGAGCCTGTGCCAAAATACCACCAGCCGGTAATAGTACAAAAAAAGGAAGTCATCACACAAGGCTATGTTCTCCGCTTGTTTGTTGCAGGACATAGCAGTACAACCGAACGCATTCTGCAAAATTTACACGAATTGTTGGAGCGATCGCTCGGACATCCTTATACTCTGAAAGTAATTGATGTTTTAAGTCATCCAGAACAAGCAGAACTCAATCAAGTTTCTGCAACTCCTACCCTTGTCAAAGTTTGGCCGCACCCAATTCGGCGAATCGTTGGAGAGTTGGATCATGTAGAAAAGATTTTACAGATGTTAGCTGCTAAGGAAAAATTTTAAGTTTTATAACGAAATTGAGCGTTAAAAGTAAAATGCAGAGATTTGAGAGGTGGCAATTGTTTTTGCTAGAAATCAAAGAAAGTTTGTAGTAAGCTCATGGCTCGTGAACCGCTTTGCAATAAGACTAGTTTTTTTGCCAAGTGCGCGAATGGGTAGGTGTTGGTGAAGAGGTGACTACAAACATGGCTGAATTGCCGTGTATGCAAAGACTTGACGACTGTAGAATCTTGAAGACATCCGCGCACCTTATGTGGACTGACTTTCAGCGATTTTCGTATGACACATTGCCACTCTTCATGTTATGATTTTTCTATTCGCGCTCTTGAACCTTGAAAACCAAATAACACAAAGCTTTTAAATGCCAGCGATTGCAATCAAATAAAATCCCTATTAGGGATTGAAACAACGGATGCACTCGGATTATTCTCTGCCCCAACAGATTGCAATCAAATAAAATCCCTATTAGGGATTGAAACCTTTGAAAGATTGACAGGTTCCTTGTCTGGTTGTAATTGCAATCAAATAAAATCCCTATTAGGGATTGAAACTTTGCTGAGGAGTCCAATTATCCCAAGGCGTGATTGCAATCAAATAAAATCCCTATTAGGGATTGAAACCAGCAATAATACTTCTAATCTTGTATCGCTTAGAAATTGCAATCAAATAAAATCCCTATTAGGGATTGAAACATCAAAAAATGCATAATTAGCAGAACCATGAAATGATTGCAATCAAATAAAATCCCTATTAGGGATTGAAACATCTCAAGCGATATTTTGGCAGATGACGAGACAAATTGCAATCAAATAAAATCCCTATTAGGGATTGAAACTTTTCGCTTGGTGGGCTATTTATCAGAAGATGGAAATTGCAATCAAATAAAATCCCTATTAGGGATTGAAACTGTTAGTTGAATTGCTGTTAATTGGGCTTTAACTTATTGCAATCAAATAAAATCCCTATTAGGGATTGAAACAGTTTCAATCTCGTGGGTGAACGGATTAAATAATTGCAATCAAATAAAATCCCTATTAGGGATTGAAACAGTGACGAAGTATCTCCCCGACTAATCAAAAATTGGATTGCAATCAAATAAAATCCCTATTAGGGATTGAAACAGAAGAATTGGGATAATCTGCCCGAAAGCAGGAATTGCAATCAAATAAAATCCCTATTAGGGATTGAAACAGTTTCTAGAATAGCTATGTATTCTCTAATATTGCAATCAAATAAAATCCCTATTAGGGATTGAAACCCCGTACTCCATATACACTACATTGCACCTTGTTACATTGCAATCAAATAAAATCCCTATTAGGGATTGAAACGTATTTCAAGCACGCTGACATAAGACCAGCTACAGATTGCAATCAAATAAAATCCCTATTAGGGATTGAAACCAAGCTCTCCAGTTCTTTCATCTACTTGAGCAGATTGCAATCAAATAAAATCCCTATTAGGGATTGAAACGGTAAAACGTTCTATTCAAAGGGGAAAAATTATGGATTGCAATCAAATAAAATCCCTATTAGGGATTGAAACTTTAAGGGTTTGAAGTTATGGCTGGTTCGCTGAAAATTGCAATCAAATAAAATCCCTATTAGGGATTGAAACTTTTGTTGGGCTTCCAAATATAGAAGAACGGGAAGATTGCAATCAAATAAAATCCCTATTAGGGATTGAAACGGACGAACCAGCAAGCGCACACGCAGAGCCAGGAATTGCAATCAAATAAAATCCCTATTAGGGATTGAAACGCCGCAGGGGAGCGAACCCAGAGCCGGGAGTGAAATTGCAATCAAATAAAATCCCTATTAGGGATTGAAACCGTCTTCCAAAAACAAAGTCCCCGTCCACTAAATTTATTGCAATCAAATAAAATCCCTATTAGGGATTGAAACAAAGTACTCCGTTCTGCGATGGCTGCATTAATAGATTGCAATCAAATAAAATCCCTATTAGGGATTGAAACAGGCTCAACTACCCTTGGGGATAACCTGGCTGACCGAATTGCAATCAAATAAAATCCCTATTAGGGATTGAAACAGATTTAATAAATTTTACTGATACCCAGTCCAGGGTTAGCGCGTCTCAAACCCTATTGACAGGCGGATAATATTACGGAATTAGAGTTTGAGACAGCAGAGGCCAACACAGAACACTTGTCAAATGGAACACATTGCAATAGTAGTTAATATAATTAAAATAGTTAGTAACAGTACGTAAATTTATATCTAGCTTGAAAAGATAAAACAAATGTTATGGGATAGCAACAAAACTTTTTATACCATTATTGTGGACTATTGCTTGTAAGTGTATTGCAAATAAGTCAACGTGAAAACCGACTATTACGGCATAGGAAAAATAAAGCTACCATTAAAAATGTTAAAAAAGCTGAGAATGTTAAGTCTTCTCACTTCCACGAAGTGGTACTAAGGTTTTGTTTTATCAAAACAGAATTCAGGAGTCAGAATACCCTTTCAGGGAAGCAAGCTACAGAATGAATGCTGTACAACTGGTGGATAGCACAGAGGTAGTGAGTCCCTTACTAATTGATTGTGACCGGAGTTGCGGAGTCCCCGGCTTTGCTTCTGAATTCTTCTTCAAAATTAGAAAGTTTGCATTTGGCATTGCTTATGAAGTTACGTTCATATATGTTTATAGGTTTTTTTCTGAGTCTGCTCCTAACTTTTTTGCCTTTTTCGAGCAATTTCATAAATGCTGCAATACCGACAGCAGTCGCACCTGTATCTGCGGCCTCATTCACCCAAGGGGTTAAAAAAACGGTGTTGGACAATGGCTTAACAGTGCTAACCAAGGAAGTTCATACTGCTCCAGTGGTGAGTGTGCAAGTTTGGTATAAAGTTGGTTCCCGTAACGAGGTTAAGGGAGAAAATGGTATTTCTCACCAGCTAGAACATTTGATGTTCAAGGGTACAACTGCCCGCCCAGTGCAGTTTGGAAGATTGTTTAGTGCCTTGGGTAGCCAGTTCAATGCTTTTACTAGTTATGACGAAACAGCTTACTTTGGCACAGTGCAACGAGACAGACTCGAAGCATTGTTGACACTGGAAGCCGATCGCATGGAAAATTCCTTAGTTGGGTCTGAACAACTCACAAGTGAAAAGCGAGTGGTGATATCCGAGTTACAAGGGTACGAAAATTCACCAGGCTATCGTCTGAGTCGGGCAGTAATGCGAGATGCTTTCCCTAACAGAGCTTATGGCTTACCAGTGGGAGGCACAAAAGCTGATGTAGAGAAATTCACGGTGGAGCAGGTACGGAATTATTACCAAACCTACTACAGCCCAGAAAATGCCACGTTAGTAATTACGGGGGATTTCGCCACAGAACCTGTACTCAAAGTTGTTAAAGAAACTTATGGGAAATTGGCAAAACGATCGCAACAGGGCAATGTAAGGAGAAATGTCGCTCCATCTTCTCCAGTTGCCCCTATTACTAAAAAAGCACCGATTGTTTTGAAGCAACCTGGAAGCGCGGCACTACTACAAGCAGTGTATCCTTTACCAGATATCAAGCATCCTGATGTGCCGGCAATTGATGTGATGGATGCCATTCTCACGGGTGGACGTAGCTCTAGACTTTACCAGGCTTTGGTAGAATCTGGACTTGCCAGTTCAGTAAGTGGCGGTGCTGCCGAACTCATCGAACCAGGTTGGTATGAAATTAATGCTACGGCGGCTCCAGGTCAAGAGTTAAGTAAAATTGCCCAGGTGCTTCAGGAATCTTTAGGAAAGTTGCAACAGCAGCCTGTCACCACAGAAGAATTGAACCGAGCAAAAACGCAACTGCAAGCTTCATATATCTTGGGTAATCAAGATATTACTAGTCAGGCTAGCCAACTCGGATATAACCAAACGATCGCGGGCGATTATCATTTTATTGAACAGTACCTCGCTGCGATCGCTAAAGTCACCCCAGCCCAAGTACAAAAAGTAGCGAAAACTTACCTAAATCCGGCTAAACAAACTATCGGCTTCTTTGAGCCGACTCAACCGGATGGGAAACCAGGGACTTCTAGCGCTGGTTCTGGTCGCACAGTAGAAAATTTCAGCCCCGGTAAACCTGTAGATCCGGCAGAACTAGCTAAATATCTCCCACCTGCCACATCAGCTACAGATTCGGCCAAACAATCGCTACCAGATGAGTTTACCTTAAATAATGGTTTGCGGGTTTTGTTGTTACGTGATCGCAGTCTCCCCACTATTAACCTAAGTGGACAAATTGACGCTGGTACTGAATTTGACGGTAATCAAAAAGCTGGATTAGCGAATCTGACTGCGGCCAACTTAATGAATGGGACGCAGACTAAAAATGCTCTTACCCTAGCAAAAACCTTAGAAGACCTAGGAGCCGATTTGAGCTTCAGTGCTAGCCGTGAGGGAGTGAACGTTAGCAGTGAAGCACTTTCAAAGAACCTGCCGATACTGATTCAAACTCTGGCAGATGTGTTAGAAAACGCCACTTTCCCAGCCGACCAGCTAGAATTGAGCCGTCAACGAGCGTTGACAAGTCTTAAAGTCCAGCTAGATGATCCTAGAGGACTAGGACGACAAGTATTCCAGCAGGCAATTTATCCTGAAACTCATCCATTTCATAGCTTTCCTACATTTGAGAGCTTAAAAAGCATTAGTCGTGATGATTTGCTTGGCTTCTATCAGACACACTACCGACCAGATAATACAACGATCGCAATAGTTGGAGACTTTGATCCAGTTAAGGTAAAAACTTTGCTGAATCAGGCGTTTGGCAAATGGCAAGCCACAGGTAAGCCACCTGTGCTGAAAATATCACCCGTGCCATTACCGCAAACTTCAACACGTTTAAACAAAATAATTCCTGGTAAAGCTGAGGCTGTTACCTACATCGGCTACAACGGCATCTCTCGCAAAGACCCGCGTTATTATGCGGCACTGATACTGAATCAAATTTTGGGTGGTGATACATTATCGAGCCGCTTGGGTACGGAAGTGCGCGATCGCCTTGGTCTAACCTACGGTATCTATAGTAATTTTGCCGCCGGCATCAATCCCGGCCCATTCTTGATTCAGATGCAGACTGCTCCTGGAGATACCCAAAACGCGATCGCCAGTACTCTCGCTTTACTTAAACAGTTGCGCGAACAAGGAGTAACTGAGGCTGAATTCAACACGGCAAAACGCTCACTTACTAATAGCTACCCCGTGGATTTAGCTAATCCCAGTAATGTATCAAGTATCATTTTGGATAATGCTGTCTTGGGACTTTCACGATCGGAAATCCGAGACTTTCCTCAACGGATTCAAGCAGTCACTATGGCTCAGATGCAACAGGCAATTGAGGATTTAATTAAGCCAGAAAATCTGGTAATTGTCACCGCCGGGCCTGGAGAAACTTTACCTAAAGGCGGTTAATTAGCTCACTGAATTTTTAATTTTGGATAATGGAATTGAAAGATTCAAAATTCCAAATTTAACCTGACAGTGTTAAGAAACACATACCTGAACATTTCGAGAGAGTATTTCTCTATCTAATGGAGGAATTAAGAAAGATAGTATCAGGACAAAATAAACAGATATTCCGATCACCTGACGAACTTTAACTCCTATATTCCTCATTTCTAGATAGAAATGGGGAATTTTTTTCAAAAGCTACCAACATGGAATTCCAATAAAATATTTATCTGTCTTTAGGAGGAATAACATAAAGTCTAAAAATAATAAAAACTTAAGTAGCCCGATTACCCTACCGAACTTTGTTCTAGCTCTCCCCATGTTTTTATCTAACGGGGGAGAGTTTATTTAAACAATCGATGGCTGCACCAACGAGATGAGAGTTTTTTCAAATCAATCAGCTTAGTTTAAGCCTTGATTATCCCTAACCTTCGTGAAAATAATTTTTAATGACGCTTCCACATTGTTAATGTAATTCGTAAAGAAGCATGTAAATAGAGCAAATTCAACTTCTAACTCTCGCAATATCTTGTTTTTCCGATTTTATTTTTCTTCTTTCTTTTCTTCTAAATTGGTTATCTTTGCATTTGGCATCAGGATATAGTTTTCCTGGCTCTGTTTTTCTTCTTTCTTTTCTTGTATAACTTGAGTGGAATATATTTCAACATCTCGTTGAATAACATCTTCTACATTACCCGCAAAAAGATTAAACGCCTGTTGGTGGCTTGTATAATCACGATAAGGGCCTGTCAACTGGGAGAATTGCCACCCTTGGGTTTTCAAAGATTCGACTGTACGGCGATAGTGCCGCCAACGTTCACCGTAATGAAAAAACTCTTCAATGGCAGCACTAATAGCAACAATTTGACTCAAACCAAAAGTTGACCAGATAATGATATTTCTGGATCTTTCGTTAACTTGTAAAGTAGAATTAGTGTTAATGTTTAAACTTACCAGCGCTGGGAGAATTACACCGCCAATAATAGTTGTTATCCGCAAAAAATAATGGCGATCGCGTGATAAATTAGCCTTACCTTCCATCCAGAGTACTTGGTCTAACCAGCGCGATCGCAAAAAATGCTTTTGCCCATCGCCTAAATTCATACCTTCAAATAACTTGTTAAAATCTTCCTTTAAAAATTCCTGATAACTATCTTTTTTTGCCATTATTCACTCCTAATTAGAAAGCAAATCTTTAATTATTTGTCCTAAATTTTTAACCCCATTCTCTATGTCAATCAAGTTGACGTATTGTAATATACCAGATTTTGCTAACTTTTTAGCTCGCTCATCAGTAGCTTTTCCACGCAAAGCATCGGCAAGGATATCTGCGGTTCTACCACTACCAGCAATCACAACAACTAACCTTCCAGTATTAACGCTATAAAACGCATCATCAAAGGTGATCTCACCACCGTTTAAAAGTACAGTCACCGAAGGTGCATTATTAGCCAGCATAGTTGCAACGTTAGATATCCAAGGTGATTCGTCGCCCCAATTATCGCCAGGAACCAGTACAAAATGAGTATGGTTTGGCTCTAACGGTGTCAAATCAGCGCCGGGTTCTTGTTGATTAGGTAAAGCCACTTTGTTTTCAGGTGTTACACCAATCAAAGCAAACTTAGCACCTATCTGGCTACGAGCCTCACCCATCAATTGCATAACTCCTGCATCCGTACCTCCATCCACAACATAAGCACCCAAACTTTCGGCTATTGGGGCTAAAACTTCCGTAAACAACCGTTTAATACGAAGAAAATCAGCTTCACTGATTTTACTTGCACCCCCTACCACTACTAAAATAGAACGCGAACCGCCAAGCCCTATTTGCTCAAGAGCATCTGGTAATTCGGCTTGTTGATCGACTCGAATAGCTAATGCTGTTTGTCCTCTGTCAAAGGTAAGTTTCACAGGATTTTTCATTTGTCCACAATTCTGACTGATTAAGTTTCCCAGGGTAGAGGTTCCTAGCCATGTTTCGCAAGGGTTGTATTACCGATAGTTAATTGTCGAAGCGTTCAGATTTTTGTTCTACCGAGGAGCGATGTCTCCGACGGGTGGTTCCTGAGCGCAGCCGTACCACTTCGTGGAAGCAAGCTACGCGAAGCGTCTCCGACAGGAGAAGGGCTACGCCTATGTCAGAAGTATTATTTGGTGCAGCTTCAAAAAGCAACGTTATGATAATTAATGCATTAATCAAGCTTACGCCTAATAATAAATAAGTTGGCACAAACAAACCTCTAGAATACGGAGACGATTAATCGCCTCTATAAAGCTGTTAGGTGCTGTGCCAAACCAAAATCAGCCGTTGTACAAATTTCCATAAGGATAATTGAAGTGACTAGGACTAATTCAGACTTTCTTTCCTCCACCGATCCAGCGATCGCGGAGTTAATCAACGACGAACTACAACGCCAGCGAGATCACTTGGAGTTGATTGCTAGCGAAAACTTTACCTCTGCTGCTGTACTGGCGGCTCAAGGTTCAGTACTGACAAATAAATATGCCGAGGGATTACCTGGTAAACGCTACTATGGCGGTTGCGAGTATGTTGACAAAATTGAGCAACTAGCGATCAATCGTGCTAAACAGATATTTAGCGCTGCTCATGCAAATGTCCAACCCCATTCTGGCGCACAAGCCAATTTTGCTGTATTCTTGTCGCTGCTGCAACCAGGGGACAAAATTATGGGGATGGATTTGTCTCACGGGGGGCATCTCACCCACGGTTCACCTGTAAATGTCTCAGGTAAGTGGTTTCAAGTTAGCCACTACGGTGTGAATCAACAAACAGAACAACTTGACTATGACCAAATTCGGGAGCTGGCGCTGAGGGAGCGTCCTAAGCTCTTGATTTGTGGTTATTCGGCTTATCCCCGGATAATTGATTTTGAAAAATTCCGTAGTATTGCTGATGAAGTCGGTGCTTACTTACTTGCCGATATCGCTCATATCGCTGGTTTAGTTGCTAGTGGTCTTCACCCCGATCCCATTCCTCATTGTCATGTAGTAACAACAACTACACATAAGACTCTACGCGGCCCTAGAGGTGGTTTAATCTTGACCAGCGATGCAGAACTAGGTAAAAAGCTAGATAAATCTGTTTTTCCTGGCACTCAGGGCGGGCCATTGGAACACGTCATTGCTGGTAAGGCAGTGGCTTTTGGAGAAGCCCTAAAGCCTGAGTTTAAAACTTATTCTGCTCAAGTAATTGAAAATGCTCGTGCTTTGGCAGAACAACTACAAAATCGGGGTTTAAAATTAGTGTCAAATGGCACTGATAACCATTTACTTCTCGTGGATTTACGTTCTGTAAATCTAACTGGTAAGCAGGCAGATCAGCTAGTCAGCACTGTGAATATTACTGCTAACAAGAATACTATTCCCTTCGATCCACAATCGCCATTTGTTACCAGTGGTCTGAGGTTAGGTTCGCCAGCAATGACCACACGAGGCTTAGGAGTAGCAGAATTTACCGAGATTGCAAATATTATTAGCGATCGCCTGCTTTCTCCAGATTCCGACGTAGTAACCCAAGATTGTCGGCAACGGGTAGCAGCATTGTGCGATCGCTTCCCCTTATATCCTCACCTGGAAATTCCTGTACCAGCACTAGCATAATTGGGCATGGGGCATAGGGCATTGGTAAATAGTTCTTCTTCCCCAATTCCCAATTCCCCATTCCCCATTCCCAATTCCCCATTCCCCATTCCCAATTCCCAATTCCAATGAGTGCAGAAATTATTTGTGTTGGTACTGAATTGCTGCTAGGAGATATCCTCAACGGCAATGCTCAATATTTGGCGCAACAATTAGCGCAGCTAGGAATTCCCCACTACTATCAAACAGTAGTTGGGGATAATCCAGAACGGTTGAAGCAAGTTATAGAAATTGCTATTTCCAGAGCGCAAATTCTCATTTTCACTGGTGGACTTGGCCCCACACCAGATGATCTCACCTGCGAAACCATCGCCGATTTTTTTAAAACCCCTTTGGTAGAAAACCCAGAAATCATCGAAGACATAACCCAGAAATTCGCCCAACGAGGTCGGGTTATGTCACCAAGTAACCGCAAACAGGCTTTGATTCCCCAAGGTGCAGAAATTCTCCCCAACCCCACAGGAACAGCACCCGGTATCATTTGGCAACCCCGTCCTGAAATCACGATTTTTACCTTTCCCGGTGTTCCCAGTGAAATGTACCCAATGTGGGAAGAAACAGCCGTCCCATTTCTCAAAAGTCAAGGTTGGGGTAAAGAAATTATTTACAGCCGCAGTTTAAAGTTTTGGGGTATTGGTGAATCTGCTTTGGCGGAAAAGGTTTCTTCCTATTTGAAGTTGCCAAATCCCACAGTAGCGCCTTACGCAGGTAAGGGGGAAGTAAGATTGCGAGTTTCTGCTAAAGCCACTTCTGAAGCCGCCGCAGAAGAACTAATTGCGCCCATTGAGAAACAACTTAAAGAAATTGCCGGACTAGATTTTTACGGCGTTAATAATGATACTCTTGCTTCCGTTGTCGGAGAGTTATTGCGGGCATCAAAAGAAACGCTTTCAGTGGCAGAATCTTGCACTGGTGGCGGTTTAGGGCAAATGTTGACCGAAATTTCTGGAAGTTCTGATTACTTTTGGGGTGGAGTAATTTCTTATGACAATTCGGTGAAGGTTAAGCTGCTGGGGGTTAACCAGGAAGATTTAGATAAATTTGGGGCAGTAAGTGCAACTGTTGCAGAGCAAATGGCAATTGGAGTCAAAACTCACCTTGCAACAACTTGGGGATTGAGTATTACTGGTATTGCTGGCCCAACTGGAGGGACAGATACAAAGCCAGTGGGTTTAGTTTACGTTGGTTTAGCTGGGCCAAAGGATGAAGTAGCAAGTTTTGAATATCAGTTTGGTACAGTGAGAGGCCGCGCTCTAATTCGTCATGTCAGTGCGAATGCAGCGTTAGATAATCTGCGGCGGAAGTTGTTGACGAGGTAGAAGGTATGTTATCTTTGTCATACAAATGTATGACAAACAAACCTAACCATGCGAATTAATGCGCGATTAGATGACGAGTATGCTGACAAACTAGCCTTCATTCAACAGCAGACTAATCAGGCAGTAACAGATGTAATTAAATCTGCTCTCGAATTGTACTACCAGCAGCTTCAGCAGGAGCAAAAGAATCCTTTCTCAATGCTCACCCAAACAGGCTTTATTGGTTGCGGTGAGACACATTTGGATCTATCCGTAAATTACAAATCAATTTTGAGAGATGGCTTGAAAGCTAAGTATGATTATCGTTGATACTGGCTTTTGGTTAGCATTGGCAAATCGCAATGACTCGTACCACACTCAAGCAATAACAGTACTTGCCAATGTCAACGAACCTCTGATTACGACTTGGGCTGTCGTTACAGAGACTTGCTATCTATTGCTAACAAAGATGGGAAACCACGCCCAAGTAAGTTTCATTAATAACTTATTTTTAGGGGCCTTTACGGTTTTTGATTTGCAACCCCATCATGGTAAACGCATTTGTGAACTGATGGAAAAATATGCGAACTTACCAATGGATCTGGCCGATGCTTCGTTAGTAGTTTTGGCAGAACATCTGGGACATGGAAGAATTTTGTCTATAGATTTCAGAGATTTTAATGCTTACCGTTGGAAAAATCAGTATCCGTTTGAAACTAGTTTTTGGGGTAATTCTGGGTAAATTTAACCACTGACTTACCAGAGTGTTAATCGCATTTGTATCACCCTGCTTGGCAAGTTCTAGAATATTTAGCTGTATCATATTTAGTATTGGTGAGAATCTTTGCAATAACTTAGTTCAATGATTCCCACTCACTAGATAAAAAGTAACATTTGACACAGTAAACTTCTAATCATCAGTTATCCAACTCCTACCCATCAGCACAATTAATCACGGGATCGCTTGCTGTATTCTTCACGATTTGTTACAAAAGTACAAAGAACTTCTAGAGACCCAAAACCACATGTTCGGCGGACTTACTGGTTTACAAGATCCTAAAGGCACTGATTGGGGTGAGCGGATGCTCAACACGGTCGCCAGCCAAACGATTCGCCACCTGTTTACCCAAAGCGAGTCAGTAGAAGTCTTTGTGCGCTGCTACCCCTCCAGCAAGCTCTTGCAAGGCAGCATTGATAGCTTCAAAATGAGCGGTCGTGGCTTAGTGATTCGGAGAGATTTCGCGGTAGAAGAGATGTCTTTTGAAACCGATGCGGTGGCTATTGACTTCGGCTCGGTTTTAAGTGGCAAACTTAGTCTTAAGCAACCCACTCAAGCGATCGCTCAAGTAATTCTATCAGAAGCAGGCATTAACCAAGCCTTTAGTGCGGAACTGGTGAAAAAGCGTCTGCTTAACCTCTCCGTACCCTCTCTGACGGCATTATCTGGCGGTGAACCCGTTTCCTTTACGGAAGTTCAGGTACAGCTATTACCTGAAAATCGGTTGCAGGTTGTAGCAAAAGCAGATTTAAACAATGGCGAACTTGTACCCCTGAGCATGATCCTAACTATAGGTATTGAAAGGCGGCGGCGAGTTTCTTTCAAAGATCCGAAAATTCAACTTGATCAAGTGCCAGAAGCACAACGAGAAATCTCGCAAACCTTGAGCGTAGCGCTGGTAGAAATTTTAGATAATATGGTTGATTTGGATCGTTTTGACCTCGATGGAGTGAAAATGCGGCTCAACCGATTAGAAACTGAAGGTCAAAAACTTATTTTCAGTGGATATGCTGAAATTGAACGTATACCAAGTAGCAGCTAGTATGAATTAACACGCAAAAAATCAAAGTAAAGTCTTTCTGAGCAACTTTGTGCAAAACTTTAAACAAATTAAATACCGCCTAGATTATTCTAGGCGGTAGTTTAAATCTTTAGGTTTTTAAGGGATTTCGGAGTAATTGATTATAGGTTGTTATTCATTTTTACTTATTACCCCTAACTCCCAATACGGTTTGGTTAAGATCCCCCCGCCTGCGGCGACCCCTTTTTAAGGGGGACTTTGAGAGCTTTTTGCCCCCCTTAAAAAGGGGGGTTGGGGGGGATCTTCAAAAGATTAAAACTTTAACCAACCGTATTGCCCTAACTTCCTAACTCTCTACCTTCCCACGCCTACATATTGGAATCCAGCGCGTATCAGTGTTTCAGGGTCAAGGAAGTTACGACCATCGATGATAACGGGGTGGGCCATCAATTTTGCCATCTTCACATAGTCGAGAGTGCTGAACTGCTGCCATTCGGTTACGAGTACTAAAGCATCGCAGCCGTCAGCTAATCTTTCGGCATCGGTTTCTACTAGCACCCCAGAAAGGCCATGACGCATACCTGTTTGGGAAATAATTGGATCGTAAGCTTTAACTTTGGCTCCTAGTCTGTTTAACTGCTCAATTAAAATAAGGGCTGGAGCATCGCGCAAGTCGTCGGTATCTGGCTTGAAGGTCAGTCCGAGTAGTCCAACTGTTTTGCCTTTGAGAATTTTCAGAACTTGTTGGAGTTTCTCCAGAGCAATCAAGCGTTGGCGTTCGTTAACACTAACGGCAGATTTTAGTAACTGGGCTTCATAACCATAGTCATCAGCAGTATGAATTAGAGCCGAGACATCTTTGGGAAAGCAGGAACCACCCCAACCGATACCAGCTTGTAAAAACTTGTTACCAATACGGGAATCTAAACCAATACCTTTGGCTACTTGGGTGACATCAGCACCGACGCGATCGCAAATATTAGCAACTTCGTTAATAAAACTAATCTTAGTGGCTAAAAAAGCATTAGCGGCGTATTTAATCATCTCCGCCGAACTCAGGTCTGTTGCCAGAATTGGCACTGGGGGTAAAGATTGATCCTCAGCGTACTTGCGTTCCACGATCGGGGCATACAGTTGTTGCATTAATGCTACTGCTCTTTGACTATTGCCTCCTAGTACAATGCGATCGGGGTTGAAAGTGTCGTGAACAGCCGAACCTTCGCGCAAAAACTCTGGATTGCTTACTACATCAAACTCGGCTACAAATTCAGGTAATTTATCATCACTCGGCACTCCACCTGCGGGTATCAGTGTTTTCTGCCGCTCTGCAACACCATCTAGAACAAGCATCCGCACCCAGTCACCTGAGCCAATGGGGACTGTAGACTTATTCACTATCACCTTATAACCACCGTTGAGATTTTCGCCAATCCCACGGGCTACAGCTTCAACGTAACGAGTATCACTTTCACCAGTGGGCAAAGGTGGTGTTCCCACAGCAATAAACAGAATTTCACCGTGGGAAACTCCAGCAGCAAGATCGCTTGTAAAATGAATCTTCTGTGTTTGAATGGCAGACTGCATAATTTCTGAGAGTCCCGGCTCAAAAATTGGGGACTGTCCAGACTTCATTAACTTAACTTTTTCTTCGTTGTTGTCTACGCAAATTACATCATGCCCAATATGAGCCAAGCAAGCACCTGTAACTAAACCAACGTAGCCAGTACCAATCACGCAAACACGCATTCTTTAACTCCCTAATTTTTTTGGTGTAGTCTTCAAAAAGAAGTTATCAATATGACACTTAACACACAGTTAGAAAACTCAGTAACTAAGCATACCAGCTACCCTGTGGGTGAGCCTGCATAAAAATTCAGAGCAACGCTAGGCGCTACTTAGTTGGTTGAATTATTGACATCGCCTTGAATGCGATCGCGGAAATCTTCTATTGTCAGTTTTAACCCCTCTTGCAGAGGAATGGTAGGTTCCCAATTTAACCAATTCTTTGCCTTGGTAATATCGGGCTGGCGACGGCGGGGATCGTCCGAAGGTAATGGCTCGAATTTAATCTGTGCATCTGGATTGATCATGTTCTGCACAGCTTGTGCCAACTGTAAAATCGTGTACTCACCAGGATTCCCCAAATTCATTGGGCCAATATAGTCGCTATTCATCAGGCGGATGAATCCTTCTACCAAGTCGGAAACATAGCAGAAACTACGAGTTTGCGAACCATCCCCGTACACGGTTAAAGGATTACCCCGCAAGGCTTGAACTATAAAATTACTTACTACCCGACCATCGTTTTCTAACATTCTCGGGCCGTAGGTGTTAAATATCCGCACAACTCGAATATCAACTTTATTTTGTCTGTAGTAATCAAATGCTAAAGTTTCAGCAATTCTTTTACCTTCGTCGTAGCATGAACGTATCCCAATGGGATTGACGCTACCCCGATACTCTTCAGTTTGGGGATGAACTTCTGGATCTCCGTATACTTCACTAGTTGAAGCCAAGAAAAATCTAGCTTTCACACGTTTAGCCAGCCCCAACATATTCAGGGTTCCCATGACGTTAGTCTTAACGGTTTTAACTGGGTTGTACTGGTAATGTACTGGTGAAGCAGGGCAAGCTAAATGGTAAATTTGATCCACTTCTAACCGAATTGGTTCGGTAATATCGTGGCGGATCATTTCAAAATACGGATGACCTAACCATTTAAGAATGTTACGTTTATGGCCAGTGTAAAAGTTATCCAAGCATATTAATTCATGCCCATCGGTCATTAATCGGTCGATAAGATGGGAACCAATGAACCCAGCACCGCCCGTCACCAAAATTCTCATAGTTTCCCAGTTACTTACAAATATTTTCAGTACCTATTGCACTTACTTTTAGATTACCCAGCTTGGGGACAAAAATACAGAACTCAAAAAAGAACAAGGCTTAATCAAAAAGTGTTATTGAACTTACTTATTTTGCTATGGTTATAGTCTTGTGATGTTTTTACCTGCTTTTTTAACAATTTAACTAGCAAAATAACAAACTTAGTCTCAATATTGTTAGTCTTCCACTTAAAGTTCATCAAATCTTCAATAATATAAAATGTTTTTACGGTTATTGCTGTTCTCAGTTGGATGCAAAGCAGTCAAGAATTGACCGTAGGAATATCTATATATTCTTACAGTCAATTCTTTTGTTGCAAAGCTTTTTTTGAATACAGATCGCAGCCCCAGTTCACTCAGATAGACTAAAATCTGCTTGATATTATACAGCAGATGTAATACTAGTAACCGTGTTAGACATAACTGCGTTTGTGGTTTGGGTGCGCTGCGGTTCTCCAAGCATGACAATGGAGCAGGTTAGTTGTCTGGCTAACTGGGTTGTAACATCGCTAATGGCTAACCCTCCAGGACTGGTACGATTGCGTATAAAAGGTAAAACAACTAAATCATATAATCGTGCTGCCTGCAAAATTGCTTGGGCAACATTTTCATGAGCGATAATTTGAACTTCTGGAGCATTAGCCAAAGCTAAATTAGATACCATTAGGGAGAGGTGCGATCGCCTCCAAGCAATTTTACTGGAACTCGTGCGGCGATCGCACACATTTAGCACAGTAATGTGGCTCTGATTTGCCTCTGCCAGCATCTGGGCAAATTGTACAGGCTGTAATATAGGTGCTGTTAAGTTTTCTACTGGTACTAAGATACGCTGAATTTTTTTCGGTGATTCTACTAGACGTGTTACTGCTACTGGACAATGGGATGCCCAAAGCACACCATCAATCACATTCCCAAATAAACGCGCTCGTAACCCAGTCCGTTTACCCCAACCCATCACGATTAAATTAGCCTTTTGTTCGCGGGCGGCTCGGCTAATTCCTTGAGCAAAGGCATCATCAATTCGCAGCATTGGTTCTGCGACTACGCCCAATAATCGACTGTGTGTCGTCGCTTTGGTCAATAACTGCTCACTGCGTTGTAGAGAAGCTTCTAACTGTGGTGCATCCATCTGAGCCGCAGCAGTTGCGATCGCCAGTGGTATAATTTTCCCCTGGGACTGACGCGCTAATAACGCTGCCATTTCAATTAAATGCTGTTCGGTATGAGGATTATAGACAGGTACGACTATCGTAAAAGCGCTATCTTTCTCTAGTGCATTCTGGTCAGGTAGAGGTGGTGCCGGATCTTCCTCTGGTAAGGAATTCAAACCAACAGCTATTCGACTGGTTATCAACGGCCCCAAAGTTGAAGTTACCACCATTAAGACAATGACACTGTGTAATACTCCTAGTGGCAGCAACCCAGCCTGATATCCCACTAACGTAGCTGCTAAGGTTGTACCAACCTGAGGAAGTGATAGCGACCAGATGGTTAACGTTTCTTGCCACTTGTAGCGGTAAAGCAGTTTTGCCAACAAAGCTGCAATCAATTTACTGGCAATCAATCCGACTATCATCAACAGCGTTAACTTGAGCGTATCCACGTTGTTCACAAAGGTGGATAGATTGATCAGTAAGCCAAGGTCAACAAAGAAAATGGGAATAAACAACACACTGCCAATAAATACTACCTTTTCTTTGACAGGGCCTTCACCCACAGCTTCATTCACCGCCAAACCTGCTAAAAAAGCACCAACTATTTTTTCTACCCCAATCAATTGAGCGCCTACAGCCGCCAGAAATACGGAAAGTAATACAAACAAAAACTTGTTTCCTTCATCATCTCCAGACCGCTTGAAAAATTCCTTACCTGCCCAATCAAAGCCTGTAACAACGGCAACAGAGTAAATAATTAACCAACCCGACAAGGTGAGTAGTTTAGCAAAGCTGAATGCTCCAGCATGAGTGATGCTTACGCAAACGCCTAAGATCAGCACTGCCCCAATATCTGTAAAAATCTTAGCTCCAATGGTGACAGTAACAGCTTTATTGTTTACTACTCCCAAACGGCTGATTATGGGATATGCCAAAAGAGTATAGGAAGTGAATAAAGAGCCAATTAAAATTGAAGTATTCCAGCCATAACCTAAAATCAGCCCTACTAAGGTTCCCATTATCAGGGGGACAATGAAAGTCAAGCTAGCAAAGCCAAAGGCACGACTTTTTTGGCGACGGAACTTTTCAAGATCAACTTCTAGCCCGGCGACAAACAGTAAATAAATTAACCCAATCTCTGATAGCAGGTTAATCATCGGTGAGTCAGACTGAAATAAATTCCAGCCTGAAGGCCCAAGTACTAGCCCTGAAAAAACCAAACCCACTAATCCTGGTAATCTTAGCCGCTCAAACATGAGGGGGATAACTAAGATAACCACTAGCAAAATAGCAAAGGGAACAATTGGTTCTTTGCCAAGAACTTGGGAAGTTGGTTCCAGAACAAGAACTTGTGATATGAGTTCCATCATGTAGGAATTGAAGGGGCTATGGTAAAACTGCGATTACCTGGGGGCGATCGCCTGATGGATATAAAATGGGTAAGCCACCTGACGAAAAATTAAAAATATTAACTTACACTAACTAGGTAATTGTCTAAGAACTAACTACCTACGGATGGATTTGACTTAAAATAAACCGCAAGCGATCGTAGTCGTCTTTAAGTAGCACGCTTAGGTTACGTCCAGCTTTAATTAGCCATTCTCGGTCAGCTTTGCGTAATTGGTATACATCTCGAATGGCGGCTGCGGTCAAGGACTCGACTGGCGCACCATTAATACAAAGCAATGTCCGCAAAAAATCTAGTTCTTCAGTAAATTTAACGATCGCTTCTGGTTCACACCGATAAACAGCTTGATGAATTTGCGGGGGACGGGGTGGTAGATACTGATATATTCTTTGGTTATAACCTCGATTCTGGGAAGATTGTTCAAATCCCACGATCGCAGCTCTAAATTCTGTTCTCAACATGGCAAATATCTGGGGTTGTTCCTCGCGTAAGTCTTGCAGTGACAACCCCAAAGCCCTAGCCCGGTGTACTGAATCTATAGGCATAGTAGTGGCATAATATACCACAGCATAAACTTGATTCCCAGATTCTTCATCCACAGAGCAAACCCAACTACCAAAGGGTGGCATGGAGGGAAAGCTCAAATCTTCTGGTTCCAAACACTGAGCTAGAAATTCAGTACTAGTAGTTTCAATCACCTCCGCAATGTGGTTGGGATGGCGATCGCCAGTAGCAAACTGTGGTAGGGGGAGGCGCATAGTAATTTAGTCATTAGTCATTGGTGAGCCAGCACGATCTTGGGGGTTTCCCCCATGAGTGACTGGCGTTAGCGCAGCGTTAGCGAGGAACGAGCGTCACCCGTAAGGGTCATTAGTCATTAGTTTTTGCCAAAGGACAAAGAACAAATGACTAAAGACTAATCTTATTTGGCTTTTTTCCGTCCGGCTATGGTTTCTACGAGTTCCAATTCGCTTAGGCGAAAGGTAACTAATTTATCCCAGTTACCACCTTCAAATAATACGGCTACTTTGCCATCGGTCAGTCGTTGCACGAGTCCTTCGTAGCGATAATAGGTATCTGCGGGATTCTTGACGCGAACAGTTGCTCCAGGCAGAATCATGTTTTTAGCCTCGCTTGTTTCCTTTTAATAGCTTAATACTTGTTATTAGTCATTTGTCGTTGGTTCTGACAAATGACTAATGACGAATTAATAATACTTCTGCCTTTGGCGAAAATTTGCTACCGATTCTACTATTCCCAAGGAAATGAAGTTGGTCAGCATAGCAGAACGCCCATAACTCATCCAAGGTAAAGGTATTCCTGCCACAGGTGCTAAACCTACAGTCATGCCAACGTTCACAATCAACTGAAACACGATCATAGATAAAACGCCAATAGCCAACAAGGAACCAAAGTTATCTTTGGCGGTTTGGGCAACATGCAGCAGACGGAGGCAAATTAAGCAGAAGACAAACAGCACTAACAAACAACCAACAAAACCGAATTCTTCTCCGACTGCGGAGAAAATAAAGTCTGTATGCTGTTCGGGTACAAAATTCAGTTGCGTCATTGGCCCCTTGAACAGACCCCATCCCCAAATTTCACCAGCACCAATGGCAATACGAGATTGGATTAAGTGATACCCAGCACCGAGTGGATCGTGATCGGGGTCCATGAATACAGTTAGCCGAGCTTTTTGATATGGTTTTAGAATATGGTTCCAAGCGAAGACTCCTAATTCGCCACCCAGTATATTGAGAGTCCACGCACCGATCGCACTGCAACCAAATCTACGCCAAGGGAGAGTTTGCCAGCCCAAAATAGCCATCGCAAATGACCAAACTATTCCCAATGGGCCAAAAGATAGTTCTTTGAATAAAATTATCGGCTCTGATAAAGGCCAAGATATACTAAACAAAATGGCCGCAACCACAGGAGAAATCAGCAGAATTAACCAGCCTGGGTTAGCATTTGCCCAATAAAGCATTCCTAAGACGATCGCACCAAATACCAATGATGTTGCTAAATCTGGTTGCAAAAATACTAATCCCCAAGGTATGGCGGTAATTGCCAGAACTCGGAAAACACCTTCAAGGCTAGAAGCAGTACGCCTGTGTAGCAAAGCTGCTAAGGTAATGATCATGCCGACTTTGGCAAATTCTGAGGGTTGCACGTTAAAGCCAGCGATACTAATCCACCTCTGTGCCCCTTTAGCGCTAGTACCAGCAATCATCACCGCGATTAAGCTGAAATTCGTTAGTGAGTATGTTACCCAGTGCCACTGCATTAAGAGTTCGTAGCGGATGCGAGATAGAAATAGGGCTATAAGCACACCGATACCCGCTACCATCCAGTGCCACCACCAGTCAGTTACTGGCTGCTTCAGTTCCGTACTGAGGATCATGATGCCACCAAAGATACTGACAGCAACTGGCAAACAAAATAGTAGCCAATCTACATGTTGCCAGGGCTTAACCCAAGACTTCCAGCGAATTTTGGGGAGCGATCGTTTTAATAACATTGTGCCAATTTAGACTTTTTTAATTGTTGGGAATTGGGGATTGGGAATTGGGAATTGGGAATTAAGGAGAATAACATTACCTCTTTCCCCCTGTCCCCTGCCCTCTGCTCCTTTGCTTCTTTCCAATACCCGATCTTTAGTATTCCCAGGACATAGCCCAGGAAGCAGATAGAAATTAAAATTAATTATGTCAACGCAGCAACTGATACTTTACCAGCAATTGTAAGAGCGATCGCAGTTAATGCTTTTGCCGAAGCTGAATCTGGATCGCCAATAACTATGGGCACACCACTGTCACCACCAACTCGTGTGGAAATCTCTAGCGGTACGCACCCCAGCAGTGGCACTCCCAATTCGGCGGCGGTTTTGGAGCCTCCACCAGAACCAAAGATGTCATAGTGTTTATCTGGTTGATCGGGGGGGATAAAATAGCTCATATTTTCCACGATCCCCAATACCGGGACATTCATCTGCTGGAACATCCGCAATCCCTTGCGAGAATCTAATAGGGCTACAGTTTGCGGTGTTGTGACAATTACCGCCCCGGCCATTGGCACTGCTTGAGTTAAAGTTAACTGAGCATCTCCGGTTCCCGGTGGCATATCTACAATCAAATAATCCAGTTCTCCCCATTGCACTTGATAGAGAAACTGGCGAATTACGCCATTGAGCATCGGCCCCCGCCAAATGACTGGTTGATCTCGGTCAATCAAAAAGCCCATTGAAACTAATTTGACACCGTGATTAAAAGCAGGTTCCAAAATATCACCTGTTTCAGTGGAACGCACCACAATTTGAGCATCAGCTAGACCCAACATAGTGGGATCGTTGGGGCCGTAAATATCAGCGTCTAACAAGCCAACTTTTGCCCCAGTTTGAGCTAGAGCCACTGCTACATTCACCGCCACCGTACTTTTACCAACACCACCTTTGCCACTGGAAACAGCAATAATATTTTTTACACCAGAAATACCAGTGCGATCAGGCAAACTTTTTTGTTGGGGTGTTTCTGCGGTTACTTCTATGCTGACATCTGTAACACCCGATAGCTTTTTGACAGCTTTCTGACAGTCTTCGACGATAAATTCACGTAAAGGACAGGCAGGAGTGGTTAACACTAAAGTGAAACTAACCTTGCCACCGTCAATTTTGACGTTGCGAATCATATTCAGTTCCACCAGACTTTTGCGGAGTTCTGGGTCTTCCACTGGACGCAAAATTTCTAGGACAGAGCGAGAATCGAGGACATCGTACATAAAAATTCAAAATTCAAAATGAATAAATACACTTGTGGCGAACATCTTGCTATTAACTCGATGTTTTCTTAAGTAAGGTCAGCTTAGTGTTTTCACTGTCAATGCCGTAATAAAACTTAGCAAATGGCATTATTACCTAATAGAATCTTAACTTTCTTTGGGCATTGGGTACAAAAGGCAGAGGAGCAGGGAGCGCTCCCCTTTACCTAAAAATCAAAACAACTGTCGTCAAGAGATTTCTTCTTCCCAGATACCGTTGGCAATGCCGTCTTTTCTGCTGCTTCTACTAAAGACCGGGCTACGCGGTCTACATAAGGACGGGATAAAGACCAAATCAGGGGCGATAACCAACCCCGTAGGGTTACAGAATAAGATAAACAAGTGCCACAAACCGTTGACTCTACTTGATAAGTCACCCGTTCTTCTATTCCTGGAATTGCCAGCACTCGGATACTCAGCATCTCTCTGTGATTGACACGCTCCACAAAAATACGGATGGGAATTGGTGAAAAGCGTGTTACAGCATGAAAAATCAATCCTGGTTTGGGTACTAAACCGTAGGGTACATTAGTACTCTTAAGTAGTGGATGCCAGGAAACATCTGTTAAGTCAGCAACTTTTTGCCACAGTTCATCTACAGAAGCAGAGCTTATCTCTCGATATGTCCGCACCAGAGAAGCGCAAAACCGACGACGTTTGCGGTGGATGAATTTGGATAACCAATCTTGCATTTTCCTAATCCTCCTCCCTAGACACTTTCTGGTAACTCTGGTATTGTGTGCAACTACGCTCAGTTCCTGAAGTACCAAATGAGCGAAATAGTTAAAATTAACAAAATAAAACTCAGTCAATATACAAGCCTATACGCATTTGAGGGAAAATAACTCTAGTGATGGCCATCAATCGTATAAATGCTTAACCAGTAAGAAAAAAGCGGGTTGGGCAAATAGAGCTTGATTGTTGGCGCGTGTTTCCCCCAAATTTTTAAAATTAAGAAATTTGTGGCTTTCTGGAAATTGTAATTTAGGTTCGGGAATCTATGTTGACCAACTCGCAAACACCAACTGTAGCAGCAGAATCATCCAAGTCTTTGCCAGCACCTGACGCTCAGATTAGAGTCAGTCAGTTTATGAAACAACTGCAAGACGAAATTACTGAATCATTGGCAAAACTAGATGGTGTGGCTAAGTTTAATGAAGATAGTTGGGAACGCCCTGAAGGGGGTGGAGGGCGATCGCGCGTGCTGCGAGAAGGTGCAATATTTGAACAAGCAGGTGTAAACTTTTCTGAAGTTTGGGGTTCTCATTTGCCAGCCTCAATTTTAACCCAACGCCCTGAAGCCGCAGGACATGGCTTTTATGCCACGGGTACTTCAATGGTGTTGCATCCTCACAATCCTTACGTGCCCACAGTTCATCTAAATTATCGCTACTTTGAAGCGGGGCCAGTGTGGTGGTTTGGTGGTGGTCTTGACTTGACACCTTATTACCCGTTTGCTGAAGATGCGGCACATTTACACAAAACGTTAAAACAGTCCTGTGACAAACACCACCCGGAGTATTACCCAGTATTTAAGAAGTGGTGTGATGAATATTTTTACCTCAAGCATCGTGATGAGACACGAGGGGTAGGTGGTCTATTTTTTGATTACCAAGATGGTCAAGGTGCTTTATATCGCGGGCCAAATCCCAATGGGGAAGCAGCTATTTATAGCAACCAGGTGGGAACACCAGCAACCCGCAATTGGGAAGATTTGTTTGCTTTTGTGCAAGACTGTGGCAGAGCATTTTTACCAGCCTACGTACCTATTGTAGAACGGCGACATGGGATGGAATATGGCGATCGCCAACGGAATTTTCAACTCTATCGCCGCGGACGGTATGTAGAATTTAACTTGGTTTATGACCGAGGTACTATTTTTGGTCTGCAAACTAACGGACGCACCGAATCAATTCTTATGTCCCTACCACCTTTAGTGCGCTGGGAATACGGCTATCAACCGGAACCCAATACACCCGAAGCCGAGTTGTATGAAATCTTCCTTAAGCCTCAAGATTGGATCAACTGGACACCACCTCAATAGTGCTGTACATGGATAGCGGAGCATTTAGCCTGTGCTGAGTTAGGAGTTAGGAGTTTTTCCCTATCTCCCTCATTTTCCTAGTCTCAGCCACTCCTCGTTTAAAATTGCTACTCAGTACTGATTTAGTGAGTTAAACTACTAAAGTTAAGCACTTAGCAGAAAAAGGTGACAATTTTAGCTATAGCTTGTTAATCTCAAGTGACAGCGTTAGACAATTCTGTAACTACCTAATCTTAAGAGGAATGCCACGGGGAGGGCTTTAGTGATTCATATAGACCAAAAAACTTATACAACCCAAGACGGAAACACCGTTATTGTCCTAACACCAGCAGGTCGCCTAGACATTACCACTGCTTGGCAATTTCGCCTGAAATTACAAGAGTGTATTTCCAAACTCAGCCGCCATGTAGTTGTAAATCTGGCTCAGGTGAATTTTATTGATAGTTCTGGTCTCACGTCTTTGGTAGCTGGAATGCGTGATGCTGATAAAGTCAAGGGCAGTTTCCGCATCTGCAATGTACATCCAGAAGCCAAACTCGTGTTTGAAGTGACAATGATGGATACTGTCTTTGAAATCTTTGAAACAGAAGATGAAGCTTTGGAAGGTGTACCTCGTAGTATGGCTAGCTAAAAAAGAGTTAGGAGTTAATAGAAACTTCATAACTCGTAATTCATGAATGATAGGTTTATCTTATTGAATACTGATTCCGCTTGGTGTAGCGATAAGGGCCCATAATCGCTCCCCAAGTTGCTTTTCCAGTTTCTGGATCAATTCCTTTGTCGTAGCTGTGAAATTCTGCCGCAGTGGTTTCAAACCCCAAGGAAACATAGATGCTATTACCAAGATAAGTAAAGCTGCAACGAGTCTCTGGTTGTGGTGTGGCGGTAAACTTATAGCGAGCGCCAGCTAATGCTTCGTGAGTAACTGTTAGGATACAACCTGGTAGTAAATCTAATTGTTCGGGTGTCAGTGTGTTCAGTAGAGCAGGGTTATTGCCTGCGCCTCTTAATGCATCTGGATCTTGAGGTATATAGTATTGTACTTCCAAAGATGTGTCAGAGTTGCTACCCTGACGCAACCGCATAATTCGCTGACGGTAAGGTTTATCTAGGTTAATCACGCTAGCTTGTTCGGCAAACAAGGTGATGCTATCTTCTGTGAACAAATTCACTGGTCTTTGCCACATTCGGAGATGGACATACCAAACTGGTTCTTCTATAGCTTGTTCCCGATTATCAAATTCACCAGCTAGGTACTCACCTAAAGCAATTAACTGTGGCGAGAAGTTCATAAATTCAATAAACAAATCATTAAGGAGAAATATTTCTGGCTAGTTTTTTAGAGGAAAAGGTCTTAATCCCCTGTGGCTACTAGCTTATAAAATACTTTTGATTTGTTTATATTGTAAATGAAACCGTCACAAGTCAAAAGCTCAACTTGGCAAAGTAGCCTTTAAGCGAGAAAATAAAGATACGTCGCCCTTAACATTTTCTTTGTGAATAACGTCCGTACTGTCTCTGATACAAAACGAACTTTTTACAATCTTCACACCCGTCCGATTAACACTATTTATCGTCGGGTAGTAGAAGAATTGATGGTAGAAATGCATCTGCTGTCAGTAAATATCGATTTTAGCTACAATCCAATTTATGCCTTGGGTGTCGTCACAACTTTTGACCGCTTCATGGAAGGCTATCAACCAGAACGGGATCAAGAATCAATTTTTAACGCCTTATGTCAGGCTATAGAAACAGATCCACAACGCTATCGACACGATGCCCAAAGATTGCAAGCTGTAGCTAAAGGTTTGCCTGTTAAAGATTTAATTGGGTGGCTAGCCCAAACTACTTACTTAGATAGAGATACTGACTTGCAAGCACAACTGCAAGCGATCGCCAACAATCCTAACTTTAAATACAACCGTTTGTTCGCAATTGGTTTATTTTCGTTATTAGAACAGTCAGATCCGGAATTAGTCAAAGATGAAAAGCAACTAACTGAGGCGCTAAAAGCGATCGCAGCTGGCTTGCACGTATCTGATGACAAACTCAACAAGGATTTGGAATTATACCGTTCTAACCTAGATAAGATGGCGCAAGCGCTGGTAGTAATGGCAGATATGCTCTCAGCTGATCGCAAAAAACGCGAACAACGTAAACAGCAATCAACGACTCCCGTTGCTCCCCCAAGTTCCAACGAATAGTTAGGAGTTAGGAGTTAGGAGTTATTAACAACTAAATCCTAACTTCTAGCTCATCACTATTGATTTTAAACACCCAATAATTTGTAGATTAAGCTGTTAATTATAGTCAGCGTAAATGCTCCAATAACAGCACTCCAAATACCGTAACGTAAGCGGAAGCCCTCTACTAACCAAGCAGCAATACTAAAGCAAACTACGGCAATCATAAATGTGAAAATGCCGGATAGTAAATCCAACGTAAGTAAATTGGGAACTGCAAAAACGAGGCTTAAAATCGGTCTGACTATTGCCGTCACGATACCAAGCACTGCGGCCGAAAGAAAAGCTTTACCAGGAGTATCAATTTCAACTCCTAAAGGTAATTTACTAATTATCAACAGGCTGATAGCTGTTACTACCCAAACAATTAAAAGCGTAACGATATTCATGCCACAACCCCTGAAACGTGAATGGCAATTGGTTATAAATTCCTTCAGTTTATCGGTGGAAAAATCTTTAAAGCTCAACCAATTATTTGTAAGTTAGCAGAAATTTCATTGCTAACTGAATTTTGTTTTAGATATCTTTAGGATTGAGAAAAAGCTTCAGGGGAGCAGAGGGGCAGGGGAACAGGGAGCAGGGGTATAAAGAAGAGACAAGGAAGAGGGGGGGGAGACAGGAGAGAGAGACTTGTTCAATAATTCCCCCTTGTCCCCTTGTCCCCCTGCCCCCTGCCCCTCTCCCTCTTCTGCCCAATCCCTCATACTCCCTAGTTCATCTTTTAAGAGGTGGTTGCGTTTGTTTGGGTGCTACAGGGGCTTGGGATGCTGGTGGGTTGGAAATACCAGGATTGATAGGACTGATGCCTTGCCCGGTTGGAGGCTGACTTACACCAGGTAAGGGTACGGAATTAGGTGCTAAGGGAAATTTAGGGGTAATATTCCCTTCGGGATTGATGCCTGGAACTGGTGCTATACCAGGATTGACTGGGAAAGAGGGGATATTCGGCTGATTGAGTGAGTTTGTGGGTGGTTGAGATGGGCCAGGAATAATTCCTAAAGAAACGCGATCGCCTCCTACTTGCCGTAGCAAATCCAATGTCTCAATCACATCATTATAAGTTGCTGTCCGCGAAGCATTTAGCACCACAACAGCACTGGGGTTTCCTTGAAGATACTGTTTTAACTTGGCTCCTAAATCGTCGCGTTTTACAGGCTGTTTTTCTATGTAAGTATTGCCAACGGCATCGATAGTTACAATGAGACTTCCACTCTGTGATGTTATTGCAGATACTGTACTAGGGCTGGCTTTGGGCAAATCAACATTTATTGCCTGTTGCCGTGTAAATTGTAAAGCCGCTAACAAAAAAAACGTCAGGATACAAAAAACGACATCAATTAAAGGGATGATTTGAATTTGGACTTCTTCAATTGGGGTATGTAGATTAACTTTCATTTTCTCAATTTAATCGCCTGCTTGGGGGTTAACTTATTGACTAATTAGGTAAATTCGGGGGTTCAGGAGGTTCAGGCAACCTAGTCTTTCCTGGCTTGCGAGGTGGAGTGAAATTTTCCCGGACAATTGGTGATGTAATATTACTAAAATCAGGGGGGGACTGGCGGTAGAGTAATTCCATCTCATTCCCTGCCTTCCGAAAAACTTTGACTTGGTTAACTACAAAACTTTGAAATAGGCGATAAAATACCAAGCTAATAATGGCAACTATTAACCCAGTTGCCGTACTAATTAAGGATTCACCAATACCAGTAGTCACCCCGGCGGTAGATTCAGTTCCCAAATCGCCAATCCGAATTGAGCGCAGAGAGTGAATTAGACCTAAAACAGTACCCAATAATCCCAGCAGGGGCGCGAGGGCAATCACAGCTTCTAAAAGCTTTTCGCCCCGCCGCATTCCAGCCAATTCATCTTCTGCTGTAGCCTCAAGTGCTAGTCGAAAGGTTTCCACATCAGTTTTTTGAAAACGTAAGGGGGCATAAAGAAAACGCCCGACAGGTTGATGGCTTGCTTGTTTGGCAATGTCAGCAGCTGCTTGCCAATTATCTTGGGCAGCATCCAGAATGCGATCAACTATTTGCTTTTCCTGAGTCAAAATTCGCAACCAGAACCACAGACGCTCAAAAATCACACTCAAAGATAGAATCGACAGGACAAGTAAAGGCCACATCGCTGGCCCGCCCTTATAAAATAAATCTAAAATATCCACTGTTTAAGTTTCCTCCCTCCATGATTAGAGCAAATGTGCTAAGGCATTTTAATTCTAGAGATTAATGCAAAATGAGGGACTTCCAAAATATAAATTTCTCGAAAAGCTAAAAAGATAGTGTAAGCATGGGGTATTGGACTTAGACTAGTGGACAAACTTGCTGCTGGGTTGCCATAATCCCGAATTAATACAATCACTGTCTAATTTGTCAAACCCTTGCGGTATTAAACTCTTATGGATAATTACAAAATAGGTTTTTGATGACAGATTACGAGTAGCGTCTTCCCGACTAACTAGGGCGGTTATTCGCACCGGGAATTTTTAGGATTATTTGTCAAAATTAAAGATAACTGGAGGTTCAAAATATGAAATTTTCAATCCAATCACTTTACACCTGGTATCGCGATGTGCTTCGTAACCCCAAGTACCGTTGGTGGGTAATTTTAGGAACGTTGGTCTATTTGGTCAGCCCATTTGATGTTCTCCCAGATTTTATACCCGTTGTGGGGCAAATTGATGATGTTTTCCTTTTGACTCTGCTAGTTTCTGAGGTGTCTGGGCTAGTAATTGAGGGATGGAAGGCTCGTAAGGGTGAGGTGGGTGCTGAAGTACCTAATAACACAGAGGGTTCTACGTCTACTGCAAGCACAATTGATGTTGATGCTGTTTCGGTTAAGTAGATTTAATAAAACCCCTGCTTTTGGAATGGAGGTGGGGGATATTTTTTTTTAACGCAAAGGGGCGCGGAGGGAAGCGCAAAGGTTCGCGGAGGGGGAGTTAGAGGTTGTTGGCTACGCGTTTGATGCCTTCTTTGAGGTGGAGGACGTTGAAGTTGAGGAGTAGTACTAGTTTGCAGTTTGCGAGTTTGAGATAGGTTAGGAGTTGAACTGAGTGAATCGGGTGGAAGGATTCTACAGATTTAATCTCTACAATTACTTGGTTTTCGACCATCAAATCTAATCGATAAACGCAATCCAATTTCACTTCTTGGTAAACCAAAGGCAATGGAATTTGCTTGCCAACACTCAACCCGGACTTCTTCAACTCATAATCCAAGCACTCCTCATAAGCCGACTCCAACAAACCAGGTCCCAAAGCAGTATGAACCCTCATCGCACAACCAATATTCACCCCACTCAAATCATTCTCTCTCATCCTCTGCGCTCCTCTGCGTTTCCTTTGCGCCCCTCTGCGTTTAAAAATCCTTCACAAATTCCGTCAAGAACCTAAACGCCTTCAAAATATAACTAGCGCAATCTCTAGGAGAAGTATTGTAAAACGATCGCCACGCACTTGCCTTATCCTCATCATAGCGATCGCTGCGTTGACTATGATTTTCTAGCCACGCCAATCGCACTGCGTGTCCAATCAACACATCTAACACAATATATTCTTCGATTTGCAGCTTGGGATTATTAGCTGCGATCGCTCCTAATTCGATTAATGCTTCAATATTAACTTGGCGGTATTCTGGAGCTTCGATTTTATTCAGCAAATGCTCAACCAAGAGAGCAAAATTTCTTTCCCCTGCTGTCATCTCGGATAACATTATCTCACTATCTAAACGATTGCGGCGCTCTAGTTTATCCCCAATTACTAGACCCTTGCAATGTTGCATTAATAGCCAAACCTGCTTGAAAAAGTCTTTTGGTACGCGCCCCGTCGCACCTTCGGCTTGGCGAAACCGTCGCCAACCACCTGGCGGAACTTCTATCCCTTCGGCGATTCCTGGTAACACCACCCAAGCAATATCACTTTCTTTTTGCTTGACGTGCAGTGATTCTTGCTGACGCAACAGGTTACTCATGCCAGTATATCCAGTTAATACCTGACGCAAGCGCATTTTCACTTCAAAGGGTGAAAGTTGCATTAGGCGATCGTAAGCTTCATCTTGAGTGACATGCAATTCTCGCGCTAGTTCACTGGTTATTAACAGGATGAGATAGCCGACTCTCAGCGTCAGCAGTCCCTGAAATAATTGGGGTTCTGAGCGAATTAAGATACCAACATAGATTAAAATCTCTTGAGTGAGGACGCGATCGCGGATATCTTCACGACAAAAATGATTAATTTTATCGGCAATTTCATCGTGAGACATGGGTACGCTAATCAAGGACGCTTCACTGTAAGCTTTACCCACAGAAATTTGCTTACCTCGCACCAAAATACTCGTGACTGCATCTGATAGGCTGATATCAACCATTTGGCGTAACCCCGCAGCCCGACGTACCACAGCCCAAATACCTAAATCTCCAGCTTTGGTATACACTTCATCAAGTAAATCGGCTACGGTGACAGGATATCCTGGGCCGCCATACCCCGTATCAAAGTTCATACCTTGCAAGCGAGTTAAGGTTTGCAATAACTCAATTTGCTCGTAAATATTCTCTGATGAGCGTAAATAAGAAAGTAATAATGCAAAGTTAGTTTCATACTCCATCTGAAATTCTTGAGTATGCCCTAAGCGCCAGTTTTTCTCAGGATGATAAGCCAAATAATAGCAACGTGGGCCAGCATTTCTCACTGGCGATCGCGAGAATTCTGCATTGGGGAGAAAATCAATTCTTTGGATTCCGGCTGTTAAAATTAGCTGATTTAGCCGCCCTAATTTCACTCGCACACCGTTACAAACACCATCTTTTAGTTCTTGCATCAGTTCTAGTAATGCTTTCGAACCTGCTTCTAACATGGTGTGCGTCAACATTAAAGTCAAGGTAGGACGACCTAAATCGCTCCAGTATTTTTGAATATAAGCTAGTTCGCTTCTAATTTGATCTAGTAGAAAATGGTAATCAAGGGTTAAGTAAAACTGTTGAGAGTCGGAGAATGAAGGCAAAAATACAATTGTTTCCCCACGAATCCGAAAGATTCTAGATGTTGTTAAACTCCGCAGCCGTCGTACTGGCCGCCCAGTTAAACCAAGTTTGTCATTACGGCCAATTTGGGTATAAATAGCTGAGAATTCTCCAGCTTTTCTCACCTGAATCGGTTCTACTTGAGTAGGTGTTTGTGTTTCAATGCCATGAACTTCTAGTTTTTTCTGTAAATCTTCATCTTCTGCTAGCAAGGCAATTTGTACCAATGATTCGCGCTGTTTTCCCACGCACAAATGTCTTCCCAAAGGGTCGATATCACCAACTGCTAGTAACCCTTCACTCAACATTTGACTAAGAAAATATAAACTCTGCGCCCACACCAAAGGGATATTTTCATTGGGTAAACGTGGTTGCATTTGGGGTGCTAACTTTTCTGCTTCTATGTTTTCGGCTGGGACATAATATAGTTCTGGCAGTAAACGCAAACCATCTTGTTCTATAAGTAATGATTCTAAAAGTTCTTGATATTTTTTAACTTGTTCTTGCTCACCGCAAAATAATCCATCTAAAACTAAATAAGTGAAAAATAACGGCCATTCACATTCAATATGCTCAAATTGCTTGAGTTCCCACGGTTCGTAGTGCAAGCGCTGATTATCTTCTAAAACCGTCTGGTGTCCATCACGCAAAAAGCGTTTGCAGCCGTATTTACCTGCGAGTTTATTGATAATATCGTTTAAAGTGCGATCGCGTAACTGCGAGTCTTCCACTGCAAAGGCAGGATAACTGATAATACTTAATAGCGCCGCATCAATTTCTTTGGAACCAGATTCCCTCGGCAATAAAGATTCTAAAGTAATTCGGGCGCGGGCAATTTCATCTGGCAGCACATGAATCACCGATGCTTGACTCCCATGCACACCAAACAAATCCAGTCCGTTAATAGCTTCTAAAGCAGCTTTTGCCATGCCTACAGAACTGGCATTTAACTCAGCACTACCCCGATTAATTTTATTACCACGTTCCCAAATGCCATAATCTGGTGTGCGGTAAGCTCGTCCAATGTAGTAAACCAAATTTTGGACGAAATTCACTTCATCAATTGTATAAATTATTGGCAATCCCGCAGCCGTCATTTGCGCCAACATCAGCAAAAATATAGATGTGGCATCAAGTTGCAAATGTCCCCATTCATCATCACCAACAACAATGTCACCGGTCGCGGTATTGTATTTGGCGTGCAGTCCATCTAATAGCGATTGAGTATGTTTAAATGTCTCTACTTTATGAGCCTGTCGCATCATCGCAAACAACAACCCGCGCATCAGTTTGATGACACTGTGTTCTAGTTCATAAGTGCGTCCCTTATCGTCGTCAATCTTGCGGTATGCAAGTCCTAAACCCCAAACTGCCAAAATACTATAAACATTGTCTCGCACCCAGGCATCTGTATAATCGCCGTGGGCTGTAATCGCTGTACTCGCAGGTAGTAAACCAGTAATCGGATTCTGCCGAGCCAGGATAATTGTCTTGATTTGCTGGTAGTAATAGTCCAGACGAGCTAGCAATTCGGTAGATGTTTTCATGATTTGGTTCAGAACTACTTGCAAAATTCGACCCTGTGGCTGTGAACTAAACCAAGCCAGAACAAGTTTTGTAATCGGCGATGGGACAACAGCTAAGGGTGGTGTGAGTTTATTATTATCTCGTGTTAGTAGACCTCTGGGTACTGAATTTTAGCGATCGCAAACTAAAATACGATTTGCTTGGGCTATTTTATACCTGAAATAGCAAAGCTTATTACTAGGGGTATTTTTGAGGCAGTGCGATCGTTGCTCGCGTCGTAGAATTAGCTCAAAAACGCGGCGTTAAACCAAGACAAATTGCCCTATCTTACTAGTAGTCTGCCAACCCAAAAATGCGCTTGTGAGGTCTGGGGAAAGGGGAAAGGGGAAAGGGTAAGGGATTTAAAACCTTTCCCCCTGCCCCTTATCCCCACTTCGTGGGGGCCCCACCTTCCCCCTTTCCCTTTACCCCGCCAAGTTCACTTGGCGAACTACTAGCACCAACAACGGTAATTGGTGCTAGTAAGATAGAGCATCTAAAAGAAGCAGTTATTGGTGGACTTGCAGGTTTTCGACTAATTGAGGTCGCTACCACACTCAATTAAACACTCAAATTAACTTTGATAGGGGCGCGGCAGTTGGCGCAGTTGATGAGCAGTATCCAATTCACTATTGTTTTTTCTGCCATACCCCCAACCCAAGATGCGACGATATTCACCCATGATGCCACTTTCAATTAAATCATCCTCATTGACTGCAACATTGGTATGCGATTGGGGCGCAACATAGAGTGCATCCGCAGGGCAATAAGCCTCACACATGAAACAAGTTTGACAGTCTTCTTGTCGAGCGATCGCGGGTGGTTGGTTAGGTACAGACTCAAAGACATTGGTAGGACATACTTGGACGCATACATTGCAATTGATACAGAGTTGATGACTGACAAGCTCGATCATGATACTGCTCCTGCTACAACTTTGATACAGAGGGTGTGGTTTGAGTGGTTGGTACTGGTGGTGTAGCGATCGCGTTCTGCTCGTCATAGGCGATGGCATCCGTTAGCCAATCACGCCTCACCCACAGACGATCTAAGCCGCCGGTTGCCTGATAATAACGCTGATTTGGATCGGTTTCGGGATAGTCCATGCGAATATGTTCGCTGCGGGTTTCCGTGCGATGTAAAGCACTAAAATATGCCCATCGCGCTACAGCCGTGAGAGCAGCCGCTCGCCGAGAAAATTCCATATCGCGCACTGTATCTTGTTTCGGGTTCGTCTTTACCTGCTGCCACAACGTTTCTAATTTGGCCAGGGAATCCAAAAGTCCCTGCTCACAGCGCAAGTAATTCTTATCTAACGGGAACATCTGCGCTTGTACACCGCGCACGATCGCCTCGCTATCGAATGTTTCGGAAGCGGGAGACTGCGATGGGCTACGCAATCCGGCTTGACCAGCAGGATGCACCACCCGTTCATGAGGATGAGCGCCCAGACTTTTCGCAAATTCAGCCGCGCCAACTCCAGCCCATTGTCCTGTGGAGATTGCCCAGGCCGCATTGGGACCACCACCCCCAGAAGCTAAACCTGCTAAAAACTCCCGCGATGCAGCATCACCGGCGGCGTAGAGGCCAGGAACCTTTGTAGCGCAACTATCATTCACAATCCGAATTCCACCCGTACCACGGACTGTACCTTCTAAAATTAGTGTTACAAGCACTCGTTCTGTATAGGGGTCAATGCCAGCTTTTTTATAGGGTAAAAAAGATATGAAATGAGACTTTTCAATCACCGCCTTGACTTCAGGTGTAGCTCGATCCAAACGAGCATAAACGGAGCCTTTCAGGAGGGCATTGGGAAGAAATGATGGATCGCGACGACCATTGACATAGCCACCAAGATCATTACCTGCTTCATCGCTGTAACTAGCCCAGCCAAAGGGAACACCCCTTGTCACTGTGGCATTAAAAGCGGTCGAGATGGCATAGTGATTAGAAGCTTCCATACTGGAGAGTTCACCGCCAGCTTCTACTGCCATCAGCATTCCATCACCTGTATTGGTATTGCACCCTAATGCTTTACTCAAGAATGCACAACCACCATTGGCCAGGACTACTGCACCAGCGCGAACAGTATAGGTACGATGATTTTGTCTCTGCACACCTCTTGCTCCAGCCACTGAGCCGTCATCAGCCAATAAAAGCTCTAGAGCAGGACTTTGGTCAAGAATCTGCACCCCAACACGCAATAGGTTCTTGCGAAGTACCCGCATATATTCGGGCCCATAATAACTCTGGCGCACGGATTCCCCATTTTCTTTGGGAAAACGATAGCCCCACTTTTCAACTAGAGGCAAACTGAGCCAAGTTTTTTCGATAACACGCTCGATCCAACGTAAGTTAGCTAGGTTTTTTCCTGCGCGATAACGCTCCCATAAAACTTTGTCCCAATTCTCTGGAGAAGGAGCCATGATGCCATTGCCACTGGCAGCAGCTGCACCGCTCGTACCCAGAAAACCTTTATCAACAATGATAACTTTGACACCTTGTGATGCGGCTGCCCATGCTGCCCATGCTGCGGCAGGACCACCACCAATTACCAGCACGTCAGCAGTTAATTGCAGTTCATTTTCGCTATAGGCTGTTAGCAATTCCTTGTCCTCCTTTTTGGCAGTCAACTTCATACTTTGACTTGGAAAAGTTCTGTTAGAGGGACTTTGAGCAGCGTGCTGATTTCCTAGCTCAGTCCCTAAGAGTTCTTTAATTTTGAATTTCGCTTTGCTGTACCAGTCCCTTTTTCATCCGTTCTGGTGTATGCAGTTCATGATAAATACTTATGCAGTAGATCGAGTTTGCATAATCTATACAAAGAATGTGTAAGGCAAATTACAGTTTACATGATACACTAATTATTAGTTTTGCAAACATTAAGTGTTACAAACTAATATCTTATCCGGTTGGAACTGTGGTAAAAGTTTCCATCCTCGTGAGGGGTAAGTTTCCATCCTCGTGAGGGGTAATGATATTGGCTCATACCAATATCACCATGACAGACTTAGTAGATAAGCTGGCGGTACGAAGGCATCTTTAACAGATAAGACGCTATGAACTTCCCGTTATTTCAGCAGTCTAAAAATATATTTACATTATACTACGGTATTTCGATCGAGTTAGTGTATGATGTTAAAAACTACGACCGCTTCCTTTGAAACATTGCTTGTAGTTGATAGCAATATTCCAAAAGAAAAAGACGAGTGCGAACACCACCTTATAGATCAAACTTTGGAGAGTCTACATGGACTACAAGCATATTGAAGTCAAACAAGTAGCTGGTTTCATTGGTGCTGAAATCAGCGGCGTGGATCTTTCGCGTCCTCTGAATGATGATGAAGTCAAAGAAATTCGTAAAGCGCTATTAAAGTGGAAAGTTGTGTTCTTTCGTGGTCAGAACATCGATCATGCTGCCCAGGTTGAGTTCACATCTCGTTTTGGCGAAGTGACTTTCGCGCATCCACTTGGAGAGCCTGAACCAGTTGCGGGATTTCCGCAGATCAAACCCGTAGACCGTAGGCTCTATGAAAAGCAATATGGTTTCCGCAGTGGAGGACCCTGGCACACAGACGTGACAGCGGCTATTAATCCACCAGCAGCGTCAATTTTGCGTGCAGTTAATGTTCCTAGCTTCGGTGGTGACACCCAGTGGAGTAATCTAGTTGCAGCTTATGAGGGTTTGTCAGCACCTTTACGGGCGCTAGCAGACACATTGAAAGCTGAACATCGCTTCAATGGAGGTAAGCATCAGCCCCGCAACAGCAAGTTCACCGAGCGTATTGCTGTCAATCCACTAGTCTCAATCCACCCAGTCGTTAGGGTTCATCCTGAGACTGGTGAGCGTGCGTTGTTCGTTAACCCTGGCTTTACCTCGCACATTGTTGATGTGTCACCACAAGAGAGCAACCTGCTGCTGGAATTGTTCTTCAACCAAATCACCAAGCCTGCTTACACCACCCGTTTCCGTTGGAACAATGGTGATATCGCCTTCTGGGACAACCGCGCCACAGTGCATTTGGCTCCTCAAGATTTAGATCATTTGGATGTCGAGCGTCTCCTCTATCGCACCACTATTACTGGCGATGTTCCAGTTGGGGTTGATGGTTTCCGCTCAGAAGTGGTTCAAGGTGAAGCGTTCAGCGCAGAAGTACCAACCGTCTTCAAGCAAAAAGCCCAGAATCTGGAAGCACAAGCAGTGCTTTCGTAAACTACAAGGTGCTAAACCGGGCTGCGTGCATCTGTCTGACGCAGCCTATCATTCAGGGGAAGAAAGTGAAGTTCCTAAATAGATTTTTTTGTATATCCACCAGCATTTAATAGAATCTTTTTTTTGATTCGCCGTGAATTATATTACTTATATATCAGCCTTTATATAGAAATCCTATTTTATTTTTGTCCAGGTAACTATGCATGAAGTTGCTTGATACAAAATACTACTTATTACTGTTGTAAATATTTTGACTCTGTGAATTTTGCGAGTAAATTCCTTTATTGGCTTGACATAGCTTCTAGCAGTAGTAAAATCTACTTTAAGTACACAAAAATTACCTAAAATTTAGGGCAATTAAATTAGTCAGAAATATTATAGATGCTGAATGCTAATATTCAGTGTCTACCTGAGAGTGCGATTCCGGGTTAGGATGATGACTAGCAATGCCTTAATTTAGATATCGATATTGAATTGTTGAAATTTTATGGGCAATAGTCCACCAGATGGCAGTATCAACCTCCTCTGAGCTGGCGAGGAAGTCTCCCAGCGCGGGGGAGACTTAGGAGATATATCTCATGCTCACACAAGATATTCGTGATTTGCTTACTGATACTACCGATTTAAACCAGTTGAAGTGGGATTTAAATCGCTTGCAACCTGTGGATGTGGGAGATTACATTACACAATTGCCTGAAAAACAACGCGCGATCGCATTCCGTTTACTCAACAAAGCTCAGGCAATCGATGTATTTGAATATCTGCCTACAGAGGTGCAGGAAGAACTAATTAATTCTCTGCATGATGTCCAAGTAGTGCAACTTGTAGAAGCAATGAGTCCCGACGAACGGGCAGAATTGTTTGATGAATTACCTGCTGGGGTAATCAAACGGCTATTGCAAGAACTAAGTCCAGAACAAAGGCAAGCAACAGCAACGATTCTCGGCTATCCAGAAGGCACGGCTGGGCGGGTGATGACAACCGAATATGTCCGGTTGCGGCAAGGATTGACTGTAGGTGAAGCCCTAAGTAAAATCCGCCGTCAGGATGAAGATAAAGAGTCAATCTACTACGCCTACGTTACTGATGACAACCGGACACTAGTGAGAGTAGTTTCACTGCGCCAGTTGCTATTTACTTTTCCTGATGTTTTCATCAAAGATATTTCTAGCGATCGCGTCATCAAAGTTAGAACTGAAACTCCTCAAGAAGAAGTGGCGCGAATCATGCAGCGCTACGACTTAATCGCTATCCCGGTTGTTGATCGGGAAGACCGATTGGTTGGCATTGTCACCATTGATGATGTCATGGATATTTTGGAAGAGGAAGCCACAGAAGATATCCAAAAACTCGCGGGTGTGAGTGGTGATGAAGCGGCTTTATCCTCTCCCCTACTCACCATCCGCAACCGCTTGCCTTGGCTGTTGGGCATCATGGCTATGTATATTGGTGCAGCCAGTGCGATCGCGCCTTTTCAATCTGTAATTGCCGCAGTGCCAGTTTTAGCAGTAATCATGCCAATTTTTTCTAACACTGGTGGTACTGTCGGTATTCAATCATTAACGGTGACAATTCGCGGCTTAGGGGTGGGTGAGGTAACACCCAAAGACACTTTGAAAATTCTCCGCAAAGAACTTCTAGCTGGTTTAGGTACAGCTCTCGCTTTAGCCACAACGATGATCCTGCTTTCCTTAATTTGGGCACGACCCCAAGAGCGATGGGTGGCTTTAATTGCCGGAATGGTAATGGCAACTAATACAATTGTGGCTGTTACACTCGGCACTTTACTGCCAATGGCTTTGGAACGACTGAAACTTGATCCTGCTTTGGTTAGTGGCCCGTTAGTGACTACAATGCTAGATACAATTGGATTTTTAACGTTCCTCAGCTTAATTTCTCTAGCTTTAAACGTTTTCCATTTACCAACTTGAAGGGATTGGGCATTGGGCATGGGGCATTGGGCATTGATTACTCCCTTATCTCCCCCAGTCCTTCAGTTCCAATCACCAGTCTCCAGTCCCCAGTTCCAAAATATGCCTACTACCACCTGGAATCGTCATCACATTCTTTCCCTAGCCGACTTCACTACCACTGAATACGATACTGTTTTGCAAACTGCTGCCAGTTTTCAAGAGGTGCTATCGCGGCGGACGAAGAAAGTGCCAACTTTGCAGGGACAGGTGGTGGCGAATTTATTTTTTGAATCTTCTACCCGGACTCGCAGCAGTTTTGAACTCGCGGCGAAACGTTTAAGTGCGGATACGCTAAACTTTGCTGCCGCTACATCTTCGATGACTAAGGGAGAAACAATTCTCGACACGGCGAAGACTTATTTGGCCATGGGAACTGATATTATGGTAGTCCGCCATCGAGAGGCAGGAGTACCAAATGCGATCGCGGCTGAAATGGATCGTTTAGGTGTACGAGTTAGTGTCCTTAATGCTGGTGATGGTCAACATGAGCATCCTTCCCAAGCACTGCTAGATTTATTTACCATAAGTACTCTAATTGACCCAGCTAGCCCCCGACTGGAACTTTTAAAGGGGAAAAAAATTGCCATTGTTGGAGATATTCTTCATTCTCGCGTGGCGCGATCGAATATTTGGAGTTTAATCGCCAGTGGAGCCGAAGTCCATCTGGCAGCACCACCAACCCTCTTACCCAAATTATTTGCCGAGTACATTTCTGAAGAGTTAGGAGTCAGAAGTCAGGAGTTATCCCCCCACTTCCCCACTCCCCCACTTTTTCTACATTGGCAGCTAGAACCAGCTTTACAAGATGCCGACTTTGTGATGACTCTGCGCCTACAAAAAGAGCGTATGACAGCTCATTTATTGCCAAGTTTGCGAGAATATCATCAGCTATTTGGCATTACACGTACAAAATTGCAACTTTGTAAACCTAATGTTAAAGTTTTGCATCCAGGCCCCGTTAACCGTGGTGTTGAAATTAGTTCTGAATTGATGGATGATCCAGAATTTAGTCTTATTCAATCGCAAGTTACTAGCGGTATCGCCGTTCGCATGGCGCTACTATATTTGTTAGGTAGCGGCAAAGCTTAATCCAAACAATAGATTTTCACCTGAGAATTGGCAGATTTTACCCACCCAAAGTCCGAGTATAAATTACCTGGCCTTGAGAATCATAAAGGATAAGGGACAGGTTGGCATTGTCACTAATTACAGCTAGAGCTTCTCGTAAGATTTGCAAGTGATTGGTAACATCAACAGCAGTACTAGAATTCTCAGAATAAGGATTAGCCAAGTTATTTTGTCTTACTTGGTCATACTCAGAAGTTAACCGGACAGTAATTCCTGCATTGTCTATGTTAAAGGTACAAATCTGAATTTCATTAATACAAGTTTTATCCAAGTCAGTACGGGTTTGTTGCAAACTACTAACAACTTGTACTTTTTCTTGTGCTTGTTTGAGGGCTGTTGAATAGGGTTCGATGAGGGACTGAGCTTGATTGTAGTACAAGCTATCTTGGGAAATTTTTTTAACAGTTTGCAAAGCCTGATCCCAGTATGTAGCAGCTGCTTGCCATTGGTTTTGTTGCTCATAAAGCTTGGCTTGCTTGGCGGTGCTAAGAACTTGTTGGTAGGTTTTAACAGCTAATTGTTCCTTAGTCGCGCGATCGCGTGCCGCCATCAGTTTCGGTTTATAATCTACCAACAGCTTTTCAGCTTCTTGGTATCTAGGGCTAGTTAAAGGAATACTATTCAAAGCATTAATCGCCACCAGCCAAGTAGACCGCACCTTTTGCCAATCATTCAAAGATTTAGCAGTACCTTCTTGCTTCTCGGCAGCACTAGCTACAGCTTTTGCTGCTGTTAGTTTTTTCAGCCATTTTTCCTCAGTAAATATCTGCTGATTTACAGCGTGCAAACGAACTCGATAATTAATCAATTTCCCTTGCACTAGCCCATAGAGTTCACTGTCGGGACTTATAGTTTCTAGTGGTGCTATAGCCTGTCGCCACAAGTGTTGCCTAGCTTGTAATTCCTCTAGACTATGTGCAGGAGTTTGAACTTTTTGTGTCGCCAAAGATCCTGTCTGCAAAGCCTTGACCACCTGGTTGATTTTTTCTGACCGTCTAGACAAACTTGCTTTTAGTTCTTCTGACACCTGGGAACGAGGCGACCAACTAGGAATTGCATTCAGAGCTGTACTGGCTGCCGTAAGTTGCTGTTGTACAGCTACTAATTCTTGTTCAGACTTGGCACGGCGTATCAGTTGTGGAGATTTTGTTTTTAATCGCTCGGCATTTTGTATTTCTTTACACTCCGACATAACACAAGGACGAGTCAAGAAGTAAGCACCACCGCCTAAAATGACAATTCCCGCTAAGGCTACACCCAGCAGCATGGGTTTGATTGCGAATGCTTTTGAAATCGGCAAATTCGGCGCATCTGCAAACGGGTCAAACAGTTCCTCTTCTTCTGTCTCATCAAGTGATGGAGAATAAGTCAAAGCAGATGAAGAAATAGGATAAAAGTATTGCCCCTCTGCTCCCCCTGCCTCCCCTGCTCCCCCTACTTCCTCATCTCCCCATCCCCTCGTCTGCTTCAGGGGTAGAAAACATTTGGCATAAGGGAGTTGTTCACCAGAAACTCTGAGGAAACATTGCACTCGCTGCTCTCTATGGGGTGCTAGAGACTGAAGTACTTCCTCAATGACTGCAAAGATTATCTGAGCGTCAGCTATTACATCTGATTCATGTTGCGTTAAAATCATTAACCCGTCTTTATTGACGGCACACTTAACCTCGAAGACTTCAGCCGATGAGACTTCTACAAGCAATTGTTCCTGCAAAGTCTTGGCTAAAAGCTGTAAATCTTCGTGCTGGACTGCTACTTTCATAGAGCTTTCCCGCTTAACTTCTATATTGTTTTGATTATTTTTAAGAGGATGAAATGAACTTTTTAGTTTTGTTGAATGCAAATGCACAGTTTAACCAACCACAGCCTGAAAATCTGAACGACCAACTTTCTAACACAAATTCTGACTTTTCACCAAAAATTAAAAAAAGCAATTATTGTTCGCGGCGCTACATTTTCACGCTACTAGATGCAAAATTAAATGATCTGTCTTCAGATATAAATTACAAATAAAAAATGGGAATAATAGGATTTTTGAGTGTTTTCACTGCATTATTTTGCGACAGTTAAATTTAAAGTAGCTACTACTCTGTACAATTTTCATTGCAGAGCAGTTGTGAAAATTTTATCCAAAGGTTAAGGAAACAGTTCTAGGTCAGAGGGTTTTGACAGAAATGCTAGTTATCTTCTATGCTGGGAAACTTACTGAGGAAATTAATTACATGTTGTGGCTCTAGCACAAACAGGTTAGCTATCAAAATTAATGTGCCTCATTTGCTGGGTTCGATAAAATTGATACGTGAAAAAGAAATTTTTATAGCTGCCAAAAGCTTAATTTTTAAATAAAAGTGCTGCAAAATATTAAAACAGCATTCACTAAAAGCTTGGAAAGTGTCAATACAAGGTGTATCAATGGATTTATTAGAGTATCAAGTTAAAGAATGGTTTGGGAAGATAGGCATTCCGGTCTTGCCCTCCCAACGGATTGACCATCCTACAGATTTGAAACGTTTAAAAATTCGCTTTCCGATTGTACTGAAATCTCAAGTACATGGAGCAGAGCGGGCAAAAGCGGGTGGAGTCAGGTTTGCCGAAACGACAATTGATGCGATCGCAGCTGCTCAAAATATTTTTAGTCTACCAATATGGGGCGAATTGCCAGAAGTGGTGCTGGCAGAATCCCAATACGACGCGAACCAAGAATTTTATCTAGCGGTAGTTTTAGATACTGCTGTCTGCCGACCAGTACTTTTAGGTTGTAAAGAAGCAGACATCGATTGGGAATCTGCTGGGGAAAAAATGCACCATGTTGTCGTGGAACAGGAATTTTCGCCATTTTATGCCCGAAGACTAGCTTTGAAAATGGGTTTACAAGGGACGCTGATGCAGTCGGTAAGCAGCGTTTTGGAGAAGATGTACCATTTATTTGTGCAAAAAGACCTGGATTTAGTCGAAATAAATCCCTTGGCAGTCAGTGCTAATGGTCAAGTTATGGCTCTCAATGGTAAAGTCAGGATCAATGAACGGGCAATCAAGCGTCATCCAGACCTGGCTGAGATGGCTGCAAAAATTATCAGCCGTCATACCAGTACTGAAATTAATGGTATTTTAGGTGACTGGGATGGCGTAAAAATGCACGGTAAAATCGGTATTTTAGGTAATGGGACTGGTTCAGTAATGGCAACTTTGGATTTAGTCGCCAATGCTGGTGGCAATCCAGGTGTTTGTTTAAATCTACGTCATGCTTTCCTCACAGATACGACACCAACTACCTTCCGCGATCGCCTAGAGACAGGTCTGAAAATCCTGGAAGCTGACAAAAGCATTCAAGTAATACTAATAAACTTTCTGGGTAGCATTCCTCAAACAGAGGAAGTGGTTGAAGTTATAGCCAGAGTTGTACAGCAAGACAACAGCGAACTTGAATCACAAGTTGTACGTTCTAATGGTAGTAAAAGTCGTCAAGTACAGAATTTTACACCCTTAGTTATCCGTCTTGCTGGTTCTGAATTTAATGCTGCTAGAAAATATCTAGCAACACTAAAAACCCACAGCGATGCGCTACTCGTGGTAGAAAATTTAGATGAGGCTGTAGCGGCAGCAGTCCGTCTTGCTAAACCAACTGCTAATAAAAAGTAGTGACTATGATTTTGTTCCAAATCAAACATTATTAATTTTTACCACGTAAATATATTGTTGGGAATTGGGAATTGGGAATTGGGAATTGGGCATTAGTTATTCTCCCCCTGCTTCCCCTGCTCCCTTACTTAGTGGCTTAACTCACTGGGTTGTCAAACTTACGGTAATTTTTTATGAACCTAACGCCAGAAAGTAAAGTATTAATTCAAGGCTTTTGTGAATTTATATCAGGCACTCATGTTGCTCAAATGCAAGCTTATGGTACGAATTTGGTAGCAGGTGTTAATCCGGGATGTGGCGGACAGGAACTGCATGGACTACCAGTATTTGACTTAGTAGAGGAAGTAATAGAAAAATTTGGGGTAATTGACACAACAATTATCTGTGTAGATCCTTACGACGTTCTAGATGCTGCATTAGAAGCGATCGCATCTCATATTAGCCAGATCATTATTATCACTGCTGGCGTGCCACCTTTGGATATGGTGCAGTTACTCCGCAAAGCCGAAGCCTGTGAAACTTTGGTAATCGGGCCTAACAGTCCGGGGATCATTGTGCCGGGAAAAATTCTTTTAGGCACTCAACCTAGTGAGTTTTATACTCCTGGGGTAGTGGGAATCGTTAGTCGTAGCAGCACTCTCACCTACGAAGTTGCTTACGAATTAACAAAAGTAGGTTTGGGGCAATCGATTAGTGTCAGTATTGGTAGTGATGCGATCGTTGGTTCCTCATTTCTCCAATGGTTGCAAATTCTAGATGAGGATGAAACTACAGAGGCGATCGTTTTAGTCGGTCAACCAGGTGGTGGTAGTGAAGAAGCAGCAGCTCGGTATATTGCTGAGGCAATTGATAAACCAGTAATTGCCTACATTGCAGGTAGACAAGCGCCACCAGGAAAAAGTTGGCGGCAAACTGGGACTTTAGCAACGGTTATCGGACGCGATCCTAACTTTGGGACAGCCCAAAGTAAATTAGCCGCTTTAAAAGAAGCAGAAGTTCCAGTAGCTGAACGCCCTTCTCAGATTCCAGAATTATTGAGAAAGGAAATTAAAATCAATTAATTACAAAAAGCGAAGGAAGCAATAATCTGGCTTCGTCTGCCAGTTTTAATCCATGAGTAATAGCGATCGCTCTTGATGTGATAATCTCGTCAAAAGTTCGCCCAAAGCGTTGCTCTAGCCAACTGCGACGAGATTCATTTTGCACTAGCTTTAACAGCCTCCCTGCGATTAGACCAAAATGAAGTGCCGCTAAAGCAGCATAAGTAAAGCGCACAAAACGTTCATCCCCATTCCACCCAGCAGAACGCAACCCCGTTAAGTAACCCTCAAGTACAAGTTTTTCCAAGGGTATCAGTGATGAACCATCGACGAACAATAAGAAAACGCTGTCCAGCACCAAATTTATGATGTCTTCTCCCAAGACACCATAGCCAACAAAAGACCAATCGATGAGAACAGTCTGGTCATTGCCATCTGCGTTACGTCGAGAAAACAAGTTGTTAGGCGTAATATCAAAGTGGCAGAGTGTATGGGGTGCTTTGTCCACAGCGTCGAGAAGGATATGGCGATCGCTCCACAAGTCCATCACGCGATCGCCGATATCTGGGGAAAATATCTCTTTTATTAGTGGGTGCTGCCATACAGTGGGTTCTTGCAACGCTTCTAAAGCTGTACTATCGATATTAGATACCCATGCTCGATGCCAGTCACGACTTAGCCAAGGCTCAGAAGGCAATGATTGCGCCATTACATAGCTTCCTTGTAAATAGCCAAGGTGACGAGCCGCTACACCAAAGCGCTCCATAGTCCAAGTGCTGCCAGGACTACCCTGAATATCCTCCAGCCACAGCCAGACGACATTAGGAGACGGTTCTGTAACCGCGAAACAACGGGGGGCTACTAAGTCGTTAGTCAGATTATCGAGCATTCCTGATGTATATATCAACGCCTCACGCTGCCAGTAATTCCAGTGTGTGGGGTCTTGAGAGGAATTGAAAATAGAGCCAGCATTTTCTGGTTGTAGGTGCAAAATCTTCAGAATTACCGACCAAGATAATTCTTCGCTGCCATTGTTAGCAATACCAGTAATGCGCTGCAAACCGGCTGTAACGTTATTAATAATATGGTGAGCGATCGCTTCGGAGTGCCATTCGCCCAGAGTGGCGATTTTACTGTCGAGTATACGACGGATAACAGTCGTTAATGTCACTTCATCAATTAGCAGATGCGTGGAAGGTGAATTCATTGGATCAATGCTTTCTAAAATTTCATCGACTACTTGATGAGGACTTACGCAAACAATAGCCAAGACTCTGATTTTCAGGTATGGGCAATTCATAAATTGTCCCTACAGCGTTTAGTGTAAGTCCACCTTTCATCATCACCAAAAGTTTCCAAGAACCATACAAACACCAAACTTAAAATTAAGATAAGTACAATTGCAGATATGTGTTTGCGTTTGGGCATGACAGTCTCTTAGGGGTAAAACAATGACTCTTGCTAGACTCTTGTGTAGAGGATTCAGGTGCGGCATTGCGAAATTCCCTTTTCGTCACATTATATTTAGTCCACATGGGCACTAATGAATGAGTAGCATTTGATTAGGGCGATGGTTGCTTGCGATCGCGAAAAATGTGGTTAAAGATGGTGCTTTTGAGTAGCGATTGAGTAGTATGATTGAAACCCAAGCCTGAAAGTACTGTCTAGCTAGGGGAGAAGCACATTAGTTTAGAATTACCGCCCAATAAAATCAATCGCTCATAGGGGAAATCCTTTTGACGCTAGCCTCTGCGTTGTAGCAACTAGCACGACACGGAGAAACGAGAGTTTGACAGATATTTTGCGGAAGTCCTACAAACCTCCAGCAAAATAGCCTAATTCAATGTAATATCTCTCACATACAGTTGTCGGAATGCAGTTAACAGTGTCATAAAGAAAAGGCGAAGGTTAACCTATAGGGTAGAACTTACCTGAGAGTTGCTTGCACCTCTAGCTTTGATGGATCACACTCATGACTGAACTCACGCTACGCCTAAAAGAGGGAGATACGGAGACAACGATCGCAGTCGATCAAGGTATATTCACAATTGGTCGTTTGCCGGAATGTAACTTGTACTTACCTTTTGCTGGAGTCTCCCGCAACCATGCTCGCCTGGTGAAAACAGCAGACGGTGTGTGGACTATTGAGGATCTGGGCAGCAAAAACGGGACGCAAGTCAATAAATATCTGATTAACTGTCCCCAAGAGTTGCATCATGGTGATATCGTTTGGTTGGGCAATGTTAGCCTGGTAGTAATGCTCACAAGCGCTGTTCGTCAATCGATACCTGAGTATCAGGCAAGTTCGGAAAATAATGAGCAGAGAACAATTCTGCACAATGTCGAACAATTACAACAGCAATGGATTGCAGCTGATAGTAAAGATGGGAATATCAGCAATAAGGATAAAACCATTGCCCGTCTCAAAGACTTAGTGGACATAGCGAAAAATCTCTGTGCAGCGGCATCTATAGAAGAAATTTTTTCTCAAGTGCAGCAAGTAGTTTTCCGTTACCTTGATAGTATCGATCGCTTGGCACTATTAATTGATGTTAATGGTTGCGGTCAATTAGAGTTAGTGAACGCTGCTACAAGAAATATTTCCCAACAAAAACATCTACCCTCAGATGGAAGTTGGATCAGTCGGAGTATCTGTCAAAAGGTATTTGACGAAAAAGTTGTGATTCAAACCGCCGATACCCATCAGGATGAAAGATTTGCTAGTGAACAGAGTATTTTAGTCAAAGGCATTCGTAGCGCGATGGCAGTGCCTTTATGGGATGAAAATAAAGTTGTAGGCGTACTCTATGCCGATGCTAATCTTTCTTCTTACCATTGGGCAAATGAAGGCGAGGAAGAACTCAGCTTTTTTTCGGCTTTAGCAAACCTTGTAGCTTCAAGTGTGCAGCGTTGGCTATTGGTAGAGAAACTCAAAACTGAAGAGATGATTCGTCACCGATTAGAACGCTATCATTCTCCAGCAGTTGTGCAGCAGTTGATTTCTGTAGGCGGATTACCGGGTGGCCGTTTAGCACCAGCCGAGAGCGAAATCAGTATCTTATTTGCAGATTTAGTAGGTTTTACAGCAATTTCTGAACGGTTAACACCAACTGCGATCGCTCAACTATTAAATAATTTATTTGAAGAAATGCTAAAAGAAGTGTTTACTTGCGGCGGCACTTTAGATAAATATATTGGCGATTGTATTATGGCATTTTTTGGCGCTCCAGAACCGCAAGCAGATCACGCCAATCGCGCTGTTACTGCTGCCAAAGGAATGCTCACTCGTCTCGAACATTTAAATGCCAATGGTTTTTGGCACGAACCCCTGCAATTACGGATTGCTATCAATAGCGGTAAGGCTGTTGTGGGAGATGTCGGTAGTTCCCAAAGGGTAGATTATACGGCATTAGGCGCGACGATTAATCTTGCTGCTCGGATGGAAGCAGTTTGTCCCCCTAGTGAATGCGTGATTAGTGAAGCTACTCATAAAATGCTTTCACTGCCTGAAGACTTCCAGGAAATGGGAGACTATCGTTTCAAAGGTATTGATCGATTAGTTAAGGTTTATCAGACAAATTTGCAGCAAGTGCCAACAATTGTTGGCTATTAGTCATTAGTCACTTGTACTGAGCATAGTCGTAAAGCCTGCGGCATAGCTACGCTTAGGGCACAGCCTCTCCAAGAGTTGTATTGGTGATGGGTATGGGCATGGTGTATTGGGATGACAAATTTATCAACATAAATACATAGTTTAGTTGTATATTTTGTTTCAAAAATAATTGCAAAATTGTAATATTAAGCGACTAATTTTTGCTTAAAAGACTAAAATTTGGGTGTAGCTTCCAGAATTGATCTGTGTAACACTAGGAAGCCTACCTGAAGCTATTTTTTAACGGGAGGTCAGGTAATGGCGATCGCTACCATCAATCCCGCCACTGGGGAGACGCTCAAAACTTTTGAGGCGCTCAATGATACAGAAATTGTTGCTAAACTCGATTTGGCAAATCAGACTTTTGAAAAGTATCGTCAGACTGATTTTTCTGAACGATCGCAATGGCTAGAAAAGGCTGCTGATATTTTAGAGCAAGACAAAGCAGAATTTGCTAAGTTAATGACTCTAGAAATGGGTAAGCCATTTAAAGCTGCGATCGCAGAAGTCGAAAAATGCGCCGCCGTCTGTCGCTACTATGCTGAACACGCCCCAGCTTTTTTGGCTGATGTCAGTGTAAAAACTGATGCCAGCCAGAGTTTTGTACGTTATCAACCAATGGGTGCAATTCTTGCGGTGATGCCGTGGAATTTCCCCTTTTGGCAAGTGTTCCGCTTTGCTGCACCAGCACTAATGGCGGGAAATGTCGGTTTACTCAAACACGCTTCCAACGTGCCGCAGTGCGCCTTGGCAATTGAAGATATTATCCGACGCGCGGGTTTTCCTGAAGGTGCGTTTCAAACTCTATTAATAGGCGCTGCCAAAGTCGCCGATTTAATGGCTGATGACCGCGTAAAAGCTGCCACTTTAACCGGAAGCGAACCAGCAGGCATATCCCTCGCTGTCGCCGCAGGCAAACAAATTAAAAAAACCGTTTTGGAATTGGGAGGAAGCGATCCATTTATTGTGTTAGAAAGTGCTGACTTAGAGACAGCAGTTGTCACAGCTACTACAGCACGGATGTTGAATAACGGGCAATCATGTATTGCAGCGAAACGTTTTATTGTCGCAGAAGCGATCGCAGATCAATTTGAAAAATTGCTTTTAGAAAAATTCGAGGCGCTAAAAGTAGGCGATCCTATGGAACCGGATACCGATTTAGGCCCACTGGCAACACCTGGTATTCTCCAGGATTTAGATCAACAAGTGCAAGCTGCTACCAAAAGTGGTGGAAAAGTCCTCACCGGCGGACATCCTTTATCAGATCGTCCAGGGAACTTTTATCCGCCAACGATTATCATAGATATCCCGCCTGACACACCAATTGCAAAAGAAGAATTCTTTGGCCCAGTAGCCTTGTTATTCCGGGTTCCTGATATCGATGCTGCCATTAAACTCGCTAATGACAGTCCCTTTGGATTAGGTGCAAGCGCTTGGACAACGAATGACCAAGAATGCGATCGCTTAGTTGCAGAAATCGAAGCAGGTGCCGTATTTATCAACAGTATGGTCAAATCCGATCCTCGGTTGCCTTTTGGTGGTACTAAGCGTTCTGGATATGGCAGAGAATTGAGTATCCAAGGTATACATGAGTTTGTCAATGTGAAAACCGTGTGGGTTAACTGATTAGTCATTAGTCATTAGTCATTGGTCATTGGTCATTAGCCAAAAAATGACCAATGACAAAGGACAAATGACAAAGGACAAAAGACTAAATAAATAGTTAGGAAATAAAATGAATACAGCAGAATTATTGGTGCAGTGCTTAGAAAATGAAGGAGTGCAATATATTTTTGGACTCCCTGGCGAAGAAAACCTGCACGTTTTGGAAGCGCTAAAACATTCTTCGATTAAATTTATTACAACTCGTCATGAACAAGGTGCAGCATTCATGGCCGATGTCTACGGACGCTTAACAGGAAAAGCTGGGGTATGTCTTTCTACTCTTGGTCCAGGGGCAACCAATTTGATGACTGGGGTAGCAGATGCTAACCTTGATGGTGCGCCTTTAGTGGCAATTACTGGTCAAGTGGGAACAGATAGAATGCACATTGAATCCCATCAATATTTAGATTTGGTGGCAATGTTTGCACCTGTTACCAAGTGGAATAAGCAGATTGTACGACCGAGTATTACACCAGAAGTCGTGCGGAAAGCATTTAAGCGATCGCAATCTGAAAAACCCGGTGCAGTTCACATCGATTTACCAGAAAATATTGCCGCCATGCCCGTCGAAGGCAAACCTTTGCGTAAGGATAATAGCGAAAAAACTTATGCATCTTTTGCTAGCATTCGGGCAGCAGCAGCCGCAATTTGCCAAGCAGTTAACCCATTAATCTTAGTCGGAAATGGAGCAATTCGCGCTCAAGCAAGTGATGCCGTAACGCAATTTGCCACATTGCTGAATATACCTGTTGCCAATACTTTCATGGGTAAAGGTGTGATTCCCTACACACATCAATTGGCTTTGTGGTCAGTGGGATTACAGCAAAGAGACTTCATTACCTGCGGTTTTGATAACACAGATTTAGTGATTGCGATCGGCTATGATTTGATTGAGTTTTCTCCCAAAAAATGGAATCGGAATGGTGAAATTCCGATTGTGCATATTGGGGTAAGTCCGGCGGAAATTGATAGTAGTTATATTCCCAACGCCGAAGTCGTGGGAGATATTTCAGATTCCCTCTATGAAATTTTAAAATTAGCAGACAGACAAGGTAAACCCGATCCTTTTGCTATCAGCTTAAGGTCAGATATTCGGGCTGATTATGAACAGTATGCCCATGATGACGGATTTCCAATTAAGCCGCAAAAATTAATTTATGATTTACGGCAAGTGATGGGCCCAGATGATATCGTTATCTCTGATGTTGGCGCACATAAGATGTGGATGGCCCGTCATTATCATTGCCATAGTCCCAATACTTGTATTATTTCCAATGGTTTTGCGGCTATGGGTATTGCCATTCCTGGCGCTTTAGCAGCAAAACTCGTTCATCCTAAGCGCAAAGTCGTTGCTGTAACAGGTGATGGCGGCTTCATGATGAATTCTCAAGAATTAGAAACAGCCTTACGCGTAGGTACACCTTTTGTCACCATAATTTTCAATGATGGTGGCTATGGGTTAATTGAGTGGAAGCAAGAAAATCAATTTGGCAAAGGAAACTCATCTTTTGTGCATTTTAGCAATCCTGATTTTGTGAAATACGCTGAAAGCATGGGTTTAAAAGGCTACCGAGTTGAATCAGCTTTAGATTTGATTCCCACTCTGAAAGAAGCCCTCGCTCAAGATGTACCCGCCGTGATAGATTGTCCCGTAGATTATCGGGAGAATCACCGCTTTAGCCAAAAAGCCGGCGAGTTGAGTTGTGCGGTGTAAAAAGTTACGACTTAGGAGTTAAGAGTTATAACTGAGGAGTTAGGAATTACAGCAGTTTTTCTTTACATGAAGTACAAAAGTAAGGGTTTTGAGGCAGAAGGTAGAAACTCTTTATATCCGAATTTTGAGTGCTGCATTTTGTACCTCATACCAATTTTTTATGAAGCTGCATAGAATTCGATCCCCCCTAGCCCCCCTTAATAAGGGGGGAACCAGAAAAACATCTACCAAAGTCCCCCTTAAAAAGGGGGATTTAAGGGGATCAAGATATGTGCAACTTCACATTAAATTGTTATCACTTACTTGCAATCTGCTGTATTTATTCCTAACTCCTTTTTTAGACGAAATAGGTTTTCAAAGATGATTTCAAGCATCAGTTATATCAGTGTTGTATGTGGCGTATTTGTATTAGTCAGCGTTAGCAGCTTTCACAAATCAGCTATAGCTACTATAAATAACCAGTCCCAACTAATAGCGCAAAGCCAGGGTAAAACCCAGGTACACTCAGTTTTTAAATCTATTTTGCCTAAATTAAAGCAAAAGACTCAGATTCGGGTTCTGTTGCCAAAGTTTATTCCTGAATCAGATGGGGAAAATCGAATTTACGCAATTATAGAAGCTGCTACACAAAAAAACTACGAGATTTTACTCGGTTTCAGTCCTGATTGTAGTGGTGGAACTGCTTGTCGTCTGGGTGTGATTTCTGCTGAAGCAGTAACCCGCAAAACCCCACGCCTGAATGGTAAAGCTGTATCCTTAGCTAAGGGTATTACTGGCTATTTTGTAGATTTCACTTGTGGTGCTAATTGCTCAGATGCTACCTTGACTTGGAGACAACAGGGTGTGCAATATGTTGTTGGGTTAAAAGCAGGCGATCGCACTTCTTTAATAAAAATGGCTAATTCTGCGATTAATCCCTAACTAAGATCAGAGTTTGATTCTACTTCCCAGCGAAACAGCCGTGGCAATTGAGACACATCTATAACGTAGTTAACAATCCACAACACCAATTCAAAAATCAATAAATATCGTACCCATACCAACTCACTTTTAGAATCTAAAAGTGTTAAACCTTCATATAGCTGCCAGAAGCGGTAAGGCAAGTATATATAAGGAACCATTACCCACACTACATTTTGCAACTGCCTGAGTGTTACTATCTCAGAGATAATTTGCAACCCTAAGATAATAAAATACCAACCAAGCACAGTCAACACAGTGCGATCGCCCCACCATACACCCCACAATAGCATCACTACTAAGGGCAGCAATCCTCCTAGCAGTTGCACTGAGCCAAACCAGATTTTATACCAACCGGGAAATGGCAAAGGTAGAGTATAGGGCTTTGTGTGTTTCCACCCCCAGTTCACAACCACAATAAAAAGTGTGGCAATTGCAAAAAAGAGAAGATTTTCTATTAATAGATAGAGATTAATATTTAAGTAATTCATGTCGCTTCGTTCCAAATTCAAAATTAACTCATTCCAATCTCCATAAATTACGAAAAATATTTTAACTTTTATTTGCTCTATTTTCTTGTATTACATGAATCATTGATGGTACTAAAGAAATAACTATAATTAATCCAATAATTGGTAATAAATATTTATCTACTTGTTCAGGTGGCAGAGATTTTCCTAAGAAAAATCCTAACAGGGTAATGCCAAATGTCCAAAGAAAGCCACCAATTAAGTTGTAACACGTAAATGTTCGGTAATGCATCGCACCAAGTCCAGCCACAATCGGCGCAAAAGTGCGAATTATCGGTGTAAACCTGGCCAAAACTAGTGTCTTTTTGCCATGTTTTTCATAAAAATCCTGGGTTTTTACCAAGTGTTTTTTATGAAACAACCATGAATCTTCTTTCTGAAATAATTTTCTGCCAAATTTATGTCCTGTAGCGTAGCCAACATTATCACCAAGGACTGCACAAACAAAAGCACCAAAAATCAGAACCCAAATGTTAAACCCTGATTTTGGAAGAGATGCGAGGAATCCAGCAGTAAATAGCAAACTATCTCCTGGCAGAAAAAAACCAATTAGCAAGCCAGATTCAGCAAAGATAATTGCCCATACCCCAAAGTAGCCAATTTTTGTAATTAGGTCTGGTAAATTTAAATGCATTAGAATTTTTTAGTTTTCAACAATAGATCCACAACATCTTAACGTTTAGCAATTTTGCTGAATAAAAAGTAATATTAAATTTACGTAAAGTTCTTGTGTAATCTTGGAAATTTTAGTGACAGATGGCACATTTTGGGTTAGAGGTGCAAGATGCAAAGATATTTGAAAGTACTAAGACTATTTTGGGGTGCTGCGATCGCATCTGAGTTAGAGTATCGGGTTAATTTTTTCGTCGCTACCCTCACCAGCTTGGGAAATCTTGCGGGTAGCCTCTTTGGATTATTCTTGTTTTACCGCACTGGTTATACTTTTAGTGGCTGGTCATGGGAAGCAGCTTTAGTAGTTTTAGGAATTTTTACTTTACTACAAGGATTTTCTGCGACTTTTCTAGCGTCTAACTTGAACCGCATTGTCCGTCATGTTCAAGAAGGCACTTTGGACTTTATATTATTAAAACCTATCCGCAGCCAGTTTTGGCTTTCGACTCATACCCTTTCCCCTTGGGGACTGCCGGATCTAATTTTTGGTAGTATTATCATTGGCTATGCAGGTAAACGCCTTGGTGTAGGAATAAACGGCTATCTACTTGGTGTGCTGCCGTTATTATTCAGCTTTGTGATTTTATACAGCCTGTGGTTTATGCTGGGTTCAATGAGTATCTGGTTTGTCAAAATATACAACGTTACTGAAGTGTTGCGTGGTTTATTGGAAGCTGGACGATATCCCATAGCTGCATATCCCACTGCTTACCGTTTTTTCTTCACTTTTGTGATGCCAGTAGCTTTTTTAACTACTGTACCAGCCCAAGCGCTGTTGGGTCGGAGTGAAATTAGCTGGTTGATAGGTGCAGCAATATTAGCAGTAGTGCTGTTTTTTGTTTCTACTTGGTTTTGGCGGTTTGCGTTGCGGTTTTATACTAGTGCTTCGAGTTAGAGAGATATGAAAACTAATCAAATTCCTCCTGGAAGCTTTGGTTTGCCTGTATTAGGTGAAACACTCTCCTTTGTTTTCGACCGCGATTTTGCCAAAAAGCGCTATCGCCAGTATGGGCCCATCTTCAAAACCCATCTTCTTGGGAGACCGACTGTGGTAATGGCAGGGCCGGAGGCATTAGAGTTCGTTTTGTCAAGCCATATCGAGAATTTTTCTTGGCGCGAGGGATGGCCTGATAATTTCAAGACATTACTCGGTGAATCACTTTTTCTGCAAGATGGAGAGGAACACCGCAGAAACCGCCGCTTAATGATGCCGGCATTACATGGCCCAGCATTGGCGAATTATTTCTCCACAATGGAAGATATTACGCGCGGCTATCTCCAAGAGTGGGAGAAAAAACAGGAGTTTACTTGGTTCCAAGAGTTTAAACAGCTGACATTTGATATTGCTAGTCAATTGTTGTTGGGTACGCGTCCTGGGCCGGAATGTGTGCGTCTCAGCCAGTTGTTTACAACTTTGACGAATGGGCTGTTTGCTATTAATCCGTTGCCTCTACCATTTACTACATTTGGTAAAGCTATAGCCGCGCGTAATGAAATTTTAGAGCATCTCACTCAAGTTGTCAGAGAACGTCAGCAAAACCCAACTCAAGATACCATCAGCCTGTTAATCAAAGCTAAGGATGAAGACGGTAACAGCCTAAGTGAAAAAGAAATCATTGCCCAAGCGGTGCTGTTACTCTTCGCTGGACATGAGACTACTACTTCGATGCTGACTTGGTTATGTACAGAGTTAGCCCGTCATCCAGAAGTACTTGAAAAAGCAAGAGTTGAACAATTGCAACTTGCAAGTCAAGGCGATTTGGATTTAGAACAATTAGGGAAAATGCCCTATTTAGAGCAGGTTTTGTGGGAAGTTGAAAGATTGCATCAACCTGTCGGAGGTGGATTTCGTGGTGTGATTAAAGACTTTGAAATCAATGGTTATCACGTACCTACTGGTTGGCAATTATACTACTCAATTGGAGTTACTCACCAAATTGAAGAAATATATTCTGAGCCAGAACTCTTTGACCCAGACCGTTTTAGTCCTCAACGGCAAGAACACAAAAAATATCCCTTTAGTTTAGTTGCTTTTGGCGGTGGCCCACGCATTTGTATTGGCATAGCTTTTGCCAAAATGGAAATGAAGATTGTTGCTGCTCATCTTCTACGTAGTTATCATTGGGAAATATTACCCAATCAAAGTTTAGAAGTAGTTGCTGTTCCCACTAATCGCCCTAAAGATGGGTTGCGGGTTAGATTTCAACCTCGGTGAAATGTTTTATGGCATCCCAAATAGACATAAACTTGCCTAACGGAGTTTTGCAACGCTTGCAAAATGTGAAAAATTTTGTCGGTGAGAATGTTAACTCTCTAAGTAACTCAGCGCAACAAGTTGGGGAGTCTTTGAAGGCAACAGCAACTACAACAACTGATAAAGCAATTGATACAGTTACAACAAGCTTAGAACAAACTTGGCAAACTGCTGATAAATTTAAAACTACAACATCGGGCGCAGTTAAAGATGTAATGGCATCTTCTGTAAGTGATTGGCTGACACAACACCCGATATTTTTTAGGTTAGTTCAAATACTAGGTTGGGCAACTAATCACCCAATTATTAGTATAGTGATTTTTTTGTTTGCACTTGCTTTGGTCTGGAGCATTATCAAAGCAATTGTCCGCTTGATTGAAACAGCTAGTTGGTCAGTACTCCAAGTTCCGTTAAAATTGCTTCAGGCTTTGATTAAAGTTAGTTTTTTATCCTTAACTAAAGTCGGCAGTTTTGCTGTTCAACAATTTACGGCTACTAAAACAACTGATAATCTGCCACCTTTGTTACCTGAAAATTTTCAACCAAATAAAAAACAACGATTAGTAGAAATTTCTCATCGCTTAGAAGCAATTCAAAAGGAACAGCATGAGCTTTTACAAGAAGCAACAGACTTGATTGCTTCTGACACAATTGATATAGACATCTCCCAAATTAAACAGCTAAGAAGCGTTGAATCACATCTTGGCTAAGTTCGGCTGTGGAACCGGAGGCGACAATACCACCTTTTTGCATAGCGTAATAATAATCAGCTTGACGGACAAAGTGTAAATGTTGCTCTACTAATAAAACCGAAATGCCTGTGGTTTCGACGATGCGACGGACTGCGGCTTCAATTTCGAGGATGATTGAGGGTTGAATACCTTCAGTAGGTTCATCCAAGACGAGTAATTGAGGTTTTCCCATTAAAGCACGTGCGATCGCTAATTGTTGCTGCTGTCCCCCACTCAAATCACCGCCCATCCGCGAAAGCATGGTTTTTAACACCGGGAATAAGCTAAAAACTTCTTCTGGAATTTCCGCTTTTTTTACTGGTTTGCGTCTGGCTTCCAACCCCAGCAGCAGATTTTCTTTGACTGTTAATCGGGGGATAATTTCTCTTCCTTGCGGGACATAACCAATCCCCAATTTTGCTCTTTGGTCTGGGGATTTGGAGTTGATTAATTCTTCAGCTAAGTTAATTGTGCCACTGCGGGGTTTGAGTAAACCCATGATGCTTTTGAGCAGGGTTGTTTTACCCACACCATTGCGTCCAATTAGGCAAACCATTTGTCCAGATGGTACGCTTAAATCTACATTGCGGAGAATGTGGCTTTCGCCGTAGTAAACGTTGAGGTTAGAGATTTTTAGCATAATAAAATTCAGTTTTTATTCAAACCAAAACTTACAAAGCAGAATCAAAAATTTGTTGTGCTGTTAAGTTGAGTTGGGGGAATAAAGGCGATGCAATAAAATTATTTCCTCTAAACACAGTCATTTGATAATCTCCGTCAACTAATTCGCAAATTGTAATGGTTTTTTGTTTAGGATTACCAGTAAATCTTTTGCCACCGATCGCAGCATAGTCTACAATCCAATACTCAGGAATCCCCATCTCTTCATAATCCCTGAACTTGTCATAGTAGTCGTCTCGCCAGTTAGTGCTAACAATTTCAACAGCTAATGGGATAGATGCAGCTTGAATAACGGTCGATTGCTTACTCCACAGAGGTTCATTCACAAGATTGGCATGATTTAATAGCAAAATGTCAGGAGAATAGGTTGAGTTATTACTCTGAATTTTGACAAAGGCAGTTTTGGGGATACGAAACGGAAGCCCCATTTGCAAGAACTGGAGGGTTATCTGTGCCGCCAAAAATCCAACAACATTTTCGTGTTCACCAGTTGGGGGTGGCATTTCTACAATGACTCCTTTATGTAGTTCATATCGCTCCCCGTTTGAGGGGTACCACTCGATAAATTGTTCAAAGGTTACTAACTTGGGTAGGGTTTGAGTCATAGTTACCACCTCCAGATATATTTGACTTTACCATCGCTGCCCCTGGATTGTGCCGCAAGATAAGAGATATACCAGTAAGCTTTATTAGAATACTAAAGCCACTTCTCTCAAGTCTATAGCGACTACTCCCAAGTCTGTAGCAACTACTCCCAAGTCTGTAGCAATTACTCCCAAGTCTGTAGCAATTACTCCCAAGTCTGTAGCAATTACTCCCAAGTCTGTAACGACTACTTCCTAGTCTGTAACGACTACTTCCTAGTCTGTAGCGACTACTCCCTAGTCTGTAGCGGTTACTCCCAACCCTGTAGCGACTACTCTCGTGTTTTATACCTTTTGCCTATTGCTTCCGTCTAATTATATACCGAGATATTACTGGCATCAGTTAAAAATTTTACGATCGAAAATTGCGATTTATGCTGAACCGGAATCGCGTTTAATTGAGGCAAACTAGCTCTAGAAGTATCTTAAAAGAGCAAATTTATGTCTCGTCAAAAACGTACATCCCGCGTTTTAGAAAAAGCTGAGTTAAGAGCATCTGGGATGAAATCGATTGTTCCCAGCATTAAATTTGAAGAAGATTATACTTTAGAAAAACTGATTGAGTCAATCGAACAGTTACGTAACAAAATTGATGTTCATAATAGCGCTCTGGCTATAGTTGACTCTTCTTTAACTGAAGTTGAAGAGATGGAAAAAAACTTGAGTCAGCTTTCTGAGAAACTGTTAATGGTGGTTGCTATCAAGTACGGCAAAGACAGCGCTGAATATGAAATGGCGGGAGGTGTTCGCAATAGCGTTCGCCTTCGCAAAATGAGATCGAGCCGCTTAAAAAATATTGCAGAGCAAGCATCAGATAAAAATGGGGCACCTGCATAAAAAACGAGGTAATTTGATATTTAACATAGGGAAATATTAGAGTATTGGATTGTTGACCCACAGATGCAACAAATTACGATTTGCCAGTGGGTGGAGAAACAGTATGAGGATAAGGTATTTACAGGTGCTACTTGCATAGAACCAGTGGTAATTGTTGACTGAGTGCTAACAGTAGAGCAGGTGTTTAATAGCGCAAATCGACCAGAATTACCAAGTAAATAGAAAGTACATTAGCGCAGCTTAATGAAGTTATCGCGTTTTCAATACCGTTCGGTTAAGGCTTTTTGATGAAAATTATAAATCACAAAGATGCGATAAATCGCCGTCTCTTGCCTGAACTGAACCGCGTTTTTCATTCTTCCTGTTTTCCTAAATACACCTCAATCACACGTGAGTCATTTTGGACTTCCTCAAAATTCCCTTCGCACAGCACCGAACCTTCATGTAGCACTGTTACTTTCTTAGCAATTTGACGCACAAATTCCATATCATGTTCAATTACTAAAATTGAATGACTTTGTGCTAATGCTAAAAGTAATTCACCAATGTTATAGGTTTCTTCATCTGTTAAACCAGCAACTGGTTCATCAACGAGTAATAAATCAGGTGACTGTGCTACTAACATCCCAATTTCTAAACGTTGCTTTTCTCCGTGAGAAAGTAAACCTGCTCTAATATCAGCTTTTGCAGTTAAACCGATGGTTTCTAACAATCCTTTAATATTATTCTTTTCAACAGCATTAGAATGTTCAAACAAAGTAGAAAAGACATTTTTCTTTTTGTTAATGGTAATTTCTAAATTTTCACGGGGCGTTAAATTTAAGTAAATTCGAGGTGTTTGGAACTTGCGCCCAATTCCCAATCGCGCAATTTTATATTCAGGTAAAGAACGTAGGTTTTTTCCTTTAAATAAAACTCGCCCAATAGTTGGTTGCACTTTCCCCGTAATCACATCCAGAAACGTTGTCTTTCCAGCACCATTGGGGCCAATTACTACTCGTAATTCACCCACATCCATACTAAAGTTAAGCTGGTTTAAAGCCTTAAAACCGTCAAAACTAACAGTTACGTTTTCAGTTTCCAATATTTTCGCGTTCATGTTGCACTTCGGGGTCTTCTTCCAAGGTGGGATATGTAGAAATTTCTTGACGACGGTTGAAAAGAGCAATATTCTGGCTACGCAACCATCCCACGATACCGTCAGGAAGCACTGTGACGACTATCAAAAATAATGCGCCTTGGAAAAATAGCCAGATTTCAGCAAATTGTTCACTTAAAAAAGTGCGGGCATAATTGACTAACAAAGTTCCGACAATTGCGCCAATTAAAGTAGCGCGTCCGCCTACCGCTACCCAAATCACCATTTCAATGGAAAAGGCAATATCCATTGCTCTGGGTGAGACTGAACCACTTTGAATAGTGTAAAATGCTCCTGCTATACCTGCGATCGCACCAGAAACTGCAAACACCAACACCTTAAAATCTGTAGGGTCATAGCCAGAAAATCTTACCCGACTTTCATCATCACGAATCGCTATCAGCAATCTCCCAAAGCGTCCAGTTGTCAACCAGCGACAAATCCCGTAGGTGATTGCAAGAAACACTACCGTTAGGGTGTAGAAAACAAACTGCGTTTTGGCATCGCTCACCGTTGCCCCAAACAAGGTTGTAAAATCTATCAGTCCGTTCGTACCGTTGAAAAATTGTTGTTGACCGTTAAAGAAGTTGAAAAATACAATAGTTCCGGCTTGGGTCAAGATAGAGAAATAAACACCTTTCAAGCGATTACGGAAAACCAAATATCCCAACAATCCCGCCAATAACCCTGGAATTAGTACAACCAAAGCTATTGTCAAAGGAAAAGAATAAAAAGGTTGCCAAAAGGCGGGAAGTTCAGTAACCCCATAAAGCCCCATGAAATCAGGCAATTCTCCAGTCGGGACTTGGAGTTTTAGGTACATTGCGATCGCATATCCACCCAAACCAAAGAAGATACCATGTCCCAAACTTAATAAACCAGTATACCCCCAAATCAAATCGATACCCAAAGCCACAATCGCCAGTGACAAAAATCGCCCCAACAAATTCAAGCGAAACTCCGAAAGCACCAGTGGCATAACAATTATAAGGAAGAGTGCGATCGCAACCACCACCCCCACCTCAATTAATAATCCTCCTCCCCTCTTCCTCATTCTCTGCGTCCTCTGCGTCTCTGCGGTTCGTTAAACATCAACAGTACGTCCCTTCTGCGGAAAAATCCCCCCAGGCTTCCACTGTAAAAACACAATAATCAGCGCAAATACCAACACCTTAGCCATACTCGTCGTTGCAAAAAAGCTAAACAAATCAGCCAAAGGCTTAACAGGACTCAACAACAAAGCCAAAGTCCCAGAACCAATTAAAAAATTAGCCGTCCCAATACCCAACGCCGCCACAATCGTCCCGGCTAAATTGCCTACACCCCCAACAACAACAACCATAAAAGTATCAATAATATAGTTTTGTCCCGTATTTGGCCCTACAGAACCGAGTAAACTAATCGCACATCCAGCCACACCAGCTAAACCAGAACCCAATGCAAAAGTAATCGCATCAACCTTTTGAGTTGGGATACCCAAACAAGCACTCATACTCCGGTTTTGCGTCACAGCCCGAATTCTTAAACCCCAGCTAGAACGCTGTAAAAATAAATAAATTCCCGACACACAGATTATTGTTAAAGCAATAATAAATAATCTAGCAAAGGGAAATTGCACACCACCCAAAGATATCCCCGCTTGTAACCAAGTAGGCGCTGTTACATCTACATTTTGAGCGCCAAACCAAGGTTGAGTCACTGCTAGCTGATAAGTTTGACTTAATAAATTACCTGTTGTGATTGTCACTCCCAGCGATAGTAAAAATATTACCGCTACAATCCAGTTACGAACTCTTCCCAAATCAGTGCGAGAATTTAGAATCCATAAACCTCCAAAAAATAACAGAGAAAATAAGCCTATGCCAATTATCAATACCCAATTCACGCTGCGAACAAACTGTTGAAAAATCAAACTTACTCCCCAAGTTGCCAACAGAGTTTCTAATGGTCTTCCATAGAGATAACGAATCACGCCTTTTTCTAGAACTAATCCCACAGCAGCCGTGAAAATAAAAGCGATAATCAAAGCCAAAAATATATAGACTTCAAACCACACTCCACCCAATTGCTTACAGACATTTTGTACAACATAAGTTGTATAAGCCCCAAACATCATCAACTCACCATGTGCCATATTGATGACACCCATCAATCCGAAAATAATTGCTAGCCCCAGTGCTGCAATCAATAAAACAGCGCCAATGCTAATGCCATTAAATACAGCTTCTAAAAATCCTGCTAACACTTTTTTTCCTATATATTAACTTCTTGTTATTAGAGTTACTATAGGGTGTCTCAGTCGCACATTTCTATGTTATTTGTAATGAAAAAATGACATGAGCGCTTAACACACCGCTATCTAAGATGGTGCGTTAGGCTAAGAGGATGTTTGAAAGGTTTTCTTCTCGGTAACAAAACATTCTAAATCCCCCTAAATCCCCCTTAAAAAGGGGGACTTTGATTCCGGTTCCCCCCTTTTTAAGGGGGGCTAGGGGGGATCAGTTAGTGCCTAAAATCACAGTCAACCACTTTTCAAACAACCTCTAAAGCCATAACACAGCCTACGATTTCTGAGAATTCGTAATTGGTAATTAATTACGAATTACGAATTACGAATTATTTAAACTTTCTTGTACTTACCACCCTTCGCTGGGTCAGTCCAATCACAAGCAAACCCTTTAGTCTCTTTTACAAATTGATTCCAAGGAACTGGTTCAACTGGTGCAGGAGTAGCATAGACAATATCAAACAAACCATCTTGCCTAACTTGACCAATCCGCACAATTTTGGAGATGTGATGATTGGCATCCATTGTCACTTTACCTTCAGGCGCATCTAGAGTTTGCCCATAAGCCGCAGTCCGCACTTTCTCTAAATCAGTAGTTTTAGCTTTTTCTACTGCTTGCTTCCACAAATAAACTGCAATATATGCTGCTTCCATTGGATCATTTGTCACGCGATCTTCACCATATTCTTTCTTGAAAGCGGCAACAAACTTTTTGTTAGCAGGTGTGTCTACTGTTTGGAAATAGTTCCAAGCTGCGTAATGACCTTTGAGATACTCTACACCAATTGCTTTGACTTCTTCTTCGGCAATACTGACAGACATAGAGGGATATTTATCTGGTGTCAATCCAGCCCCTTTCAATTGTTTAAAGAAAGCAACATTACTATCACCATTCAGGGTGTTATAAATCACGCCACCATTGGGTAAATTTTGTTTGATTTTCGTAATGATAGGTGTAACTTCTGTATTGCCAAGAGGTAAATAATCTTCACCAACTGTTTTTCCGCCTAAAGCTTCTAATTGGGCTTTAATAATTGTGTTAGCAGTGCGGGGAAAAACGTAGTCAGAGCCAACTAAAAAGAATTCTTTACCCTTATTTTTTAACAACCAATCAACAGATGGTTCAATTTGTTGATTTGGTGCTGCACCAGTGTAGAAAATATTTTTAGAACACTCTTGCCCTTCATACTGTACAGGATACCAGAGCATGTGATTTTTGCTTTCGAATACTGGCTTGACATTCTTACGGCTAGCAGAAGTCCAACAACCAAAAACTACAGCAACTTTATCTTGATCGATTAGCTTAGTTGCCTTTTCTCTAAAAGTATCCCAGTTAGAAGCACCATCTTCGGTAATTGCTTCAATTTGTTTACCTAAGACACCACCAGCAGCATTAATTTCTTTGATTGCTAATTTTTCAGCATCAACAACGCTTTTTTCACTGATAGACATCGTACCACTCAGAGAGTGCAAAATACCTACTTTGATGGTGTTACCAGCAGTAGCAGCAGCTGGTGAAGCAGTAGGAGTTGCGACTGTCTCTGTAGCGCTTGGGGGATTATTCGCACAAGCTTTTAGAAAAAAGCTGCTTCCGAAAGTTAGAGAACCGTAGATCAAAAACTTACGTCTGTTAAATTGTCTTCTCATAATCTTTATGAATTTTCCTCTTGATGAATCAACTAACTTAATAGAAAGCTGACAATATCAAACTTTAAAGTGTGATGATAGTGCGATAGTTTACTAGTAAAAAGTTATCTCGGATACCAAATGTCTGATTTTTGTTACAAAAAAATAACTTTACAATATCAATATTTGTTAAGCTTAATATTATTGTCAGCAATAAAAAAATAGCTGGATAATAATCTCATCTTTACTTGAGGGCTTTGCCAAAGGTGGTATTAATCACCAAAGGATTGCTAAAACTGGAGAATAAATGAACGTTCTCAAATCCTGGGATAGTGAGATTCTCATGAAATGGGCAGGGGGGGGAAGAAAAAGCTTATCCCAAGCGTATTTAGAGATAAGGGAGTGAAAAAGAAATACCCCATTCCCCATACCCACCCAATCTCTTATTCTTCAACCAATGATTCTTCAATCAATGGGCTGCGGAGGTCTTCTACCATTGCTTGAATTTCTGCTGGAGGTGGTGGTGTTAGGCGTGAAACTACTAGGGTGACAGCAAAGTTAATTAGCATACCCAAAGTACCAATTCCTTCAGGAGAAACCCCAAAAAACCAGGGTTGCATACCCCCAAACTTAACGCCGACAATGTAGATTATCGTAAACAGTAAACCCGTTAACATACCGGCGATCGCACCTTCAGAGTTAGTGCGCTTGTCGAAAATCCCCAAGAAAATCACTGGAAAGAAACTAGCAGCAGCTAAACCAAAGGCAAAAGCCACCACCTGGCTCACAAATCCTGGTGGATTCACGCCAAAATAACCAGCAAGGACGAGGGAAAAACCTACCATGATCCGCCCGACAAACACCCGTTTTTGTTCTGAGGCTGATGAATCTACGATCCGGTAGTAGATATCGTGGGCGATGGAACTGGAAATTACCAGCAATAAACCTGATGCTGTAGACAAAGCAGCAGCCAAACCGCCAGCCGCTACCAAGCCAATCACCCACGGAGGGAGGTTAGCTACCTCCGGGGTGGAAAGTACGATGATATCTGGGTCGATCTTTATTTCATTAGTCTCCTTATTTGGAGTTAACTGGAAACGCCCATCCTTATTTATGTCATCAAAACCCAAAAGTTTAGTTTTTTCCCACTTCGTCGCCCAGTCTAGCTGCTGCACTTCTGCAACTGTATGATTGTGCAGGGAATCGATTAGGTTGTAGCGGGCAAACATGGAAAGGGCTGGAGCCGTTGTATAAAGAATGGCAATAAATAGCAATGCCCAACCAGCAGAAAAACGGGCTGCACGCACACTTTTTACTGTGTAAAAACGGACGATGATATGGGGTAAGCCAGCCGTGCCTACCATCAAAGCAATGGTGGTAAACAGCACATCTAGCATCGACTTGTTCACAAATGGCTCAGTATATTGCTTAAAACCCAGGTCAACCTGAATTTGATTAAGTTTTTCTCCAATATCACTGAAGGTAAATGCTAGCTGAGGAATAGGATTACCAGTGAGAAACCAGGCGATCGCGATCGCTGGAATCAGGTAAGCAAAAATCAACACGCAGTACTGTGCTACTTGCGTCCAGGTAATACCTTTCATCCCCCCCAACACAGAGAAAAAGCCGACGATCACCATACCGATGATTACACCTGTATTGATATCGACTTGTAGGAAGCGGCTAAAAACAATGCCCACGCCCCGCATTTGTCCAGCAACATAGGTTAGGGAGATGAAAATGGCTGCAACTACTGCCACTAAACGGGCGATATTAGAGTAGTAGCGATCGCCTACGAAATCTGGCACTGTATACTTCCCAAATTTCCGTAGGTAGGGAGCCAGTAATAATGCTAGCAGTACATAGCCGCCAGTCCACCCCATTAAATAAATAGAACCGTCGTAACCCAAAAAAGAAATCAGCCCCGCCATTGAAATAAAGGAGGCTGCTGACATCCAGTCGGCCGCGGTAGCCGCACCATTAGCAATTGAAGGTATCCCTTGACCTGCTATAAAAAAGTCTTTACTATTTTCGACTCGTGATTGCCAACCAATATAAATGTAGGCGACGAAAGAAAGTCCAACTAATACAATAGTCCAAATTTCAACAGACACGGTTTTTCCTCACTTCCTAATATTGTATTTATGGTCTTGCTTGCTAAGATTGTATTTGCGGTCTAGCTTATCCATTTGGAAGGCATAAATGAAAATCAAGGCCACAAATACCAGGATTGACCCTTGTTGAGCCATCCAAAAGCCAAAGGGTACGCCAAAAAACCGTATTGCATTCAAAGGTTGAACCAACAAAATACTAAAAACTAGGGAAACCAATGCCCAGACAATTAAAAGATTACGAATTAAAGCAGTATTAGCACGCCAATAAGAACGGCGCTGATCTTCATCCATTGTTTTTCATCATCATTGCGTTGGTGCATCAAAATAATACCAATAAGCCGTTAATATCCTGTCTAATGACTGTATTAATTTTTAAATTATTTAGTAAATAACATTTAAGTTGCTCGTAATAAATTTAACTAAGTAATAATCGGCTGAGAATTAACCTATAGTCAGTTATGAACAAATGTTGCTTAATAAAGCTGAAACATCCAATAAATAATTAATGCTACTAGAATTTTCTATACAACATCTTCAATTTAAAATACGTATTATTTGCTAGAATTTTTTCACACTTAAATGCTATCAATTAAGTTTTTGAAGCTATACAAGCTATTGGCGATCTCAAAAGTGAGTAAAGTTAATTTTAAAAATATACGAACAACTACTATAGGCTATTACGGAGTATATTTAATACTATTAAAACAGCGAGTTTGTTATTACACACATGGGCCATTACCAAAATATAGCTAGTAAATTATTATACAAATACTGTCTTACTGAGCTTTATGACGCATTGCAGCCAGTATAGATGAGAACTTCTATCATCATGGTGAGAAAAGGCTGATTTCAAGCAACTGATTTGCTTTATTCTCAACAACCAGTTTGAAAAGTTTTAGGCGAATAGAATGATGCCTCCGGCACCCAAGGGCGAACGCTACTACACAAACGAATGCGAGTGCGTCTCTAAAAGTTGTCCACCTGCGAGGACTAAGAGAAAATCAATGTTTTTAACCCACGGAGGTGGGTTTTGCCTGTGTAGCCGCGACTTACAGTCGCCCGGTGAGTAATAAATTAGACTTTTCAAACAACCTCTTATACCGCGCAAAAATAACTTACCTAATTTATTTGCGAGCAACCTTGATTCTCAAGGTTTGCAGTTTTTAAATTGGATAACTTTTTCGTGCATATCTTCAGAAAGTGCGGATTTCAGCTTTAACCATACCACAAGCCAAAATATATGTTTATCCAAACACTCATCACAGAGCCGATTCATTTTTTCAGAATCGTTGTAATTGTCATATTCTCCATTACTTTGCATGAACTTGCTCACGGCTGGGCTGCGATGAGTCAGGGAGATAACACTCCCCAACAAACTGGTCATCTGACGCTTAATCCTGTAGTTCACATGGGTAAAGAATCAATCATCTTTCTTTGCCTCATGGGTATAGCTTGGGGACAAATGCCCGTCAACCCCTCTAAGTTTCGTTCTGGTAAGCTAGGCAATATTTTGGTATCCGCAGCAGGCCCATTGTCGAATCTGGCATTAGGTATTCTATTTACTGTGTTGCTCAAACTTTTTAATCTTTCAGGACTTTTGAGTGTCGAATTTTTTTACTTAGCGGCTCGGATCAATTTGACCTTATTTCTGTTTAATCTGCTGCCAATTCCACCACTGGATGGCTTTCATATTTTCAGTGAGATTTTTCCTCAGCTAAAGCCACTGCAATATACTCAATTCGGAATCTTTGGCATGATGCTTCTGTTCATAATCCCAGGTTTGGGGAGAGGAATTGGTGGCATTGCTGATTTATTTATCCGGTCAGCATTGAGCATGTAGACAGCAACTTTTTAGGCAACACTATTGTAATGAGTCCTTCGTCTGCAAGTCCAATTTCTTGATACGTCCAAACTCTAGCTGTATTTTGGGAAACCCATAATTATAATTGCTATAGCAATCCAAAAGTGCATAAACAAGATCCCCGGCTTCTCTAAGAAGTCGGGGATCTTTGGGTTATTGGTATATGCAATCTAATTGTCTATACCGACAGAAATAAGTTTGCTGTAATATTCAGTCTTGACATAGATGCTGATAATACTATTACCAACTGCAAAAAAAGTGCCTTCTTGCTCATTTTTAGAAAATTGTAGATTTGGATATTTAGCAGCAGCTTCTTCAGCAGTCATGGGTTTTGCTTTTATTTCATCTGGCAATAGACCAGTACAACCAATGTAAAATACCAAAGGGGAAATCTTATCTTGGTAGATATTTTCTACATATTTCTCTAGCTTGATATTCGCTGCGCTCAAAGCTGCAACCATTTCTTCTTTGCTGATTTGCTTACCAGTTTGTTTCTCTTGAAATAACTGCGCCAAAATATCAGCACCAACTTTCTTCAGAATATCTATAACTATGCCATTTTGATCAAGCCCAAGAAAATCATCGAAAATTGGTTTCATAAACTCGTCAACTTTCGTAATCTTAGTACGTGATGACAGTAACCTGTGCCTAACAGCGAGATTTTCATTAAATACCATCTCAAAATTCGGCTTAATGATAATTTCTCCAGTTTCTTTATCATAAAGACGATACATTCTATTCAGAAACTTGTTAGCAGAAGGGAACTTACTCAAGTTCAGAATATCTTGACTGCCGATATCGATTTTATAGCTCAATCTGGAATCAAGAGTACCATTAACTAAAGCTTCGTGGATATTGGTGTATTCATTAGTTGTAGGGAAATTGATGTAAGTATTCTTGGACAGATAGTGTTTTTTAAACTCATCTAACTGCGGCGCTATAAATACATCTGACTCTTTTTTCAAGTAAGCGGAAATAATACTAGTAAGTACTTTAATTTCTGCGAGTTGATTGAATAGCCCATCAATATTACTGTAAGAGCTATTAGAAGCTACAAGCGGCAAGTTATCTAGCTGGATGGTATATTCAGCATGGAAGTCAAAATTTTCTGCATCTAATACACCCTTTTCTTTGAGCCAATCAAAAGCTTTTTTACTACTAATTTTGACTTGTAAAGACTTTATATTGATTTTACCGTCACTTACAATCGTGTAGTTATTAAAGCTATTGAGGTCATTTACCAGCAAACCTGCTACCTCAAGAGTAGGGGTTTTATCTTCAGATTTAGTAAGTTTGACTTTACGCTTGATAAGCATATTGATAGTAGCGGTATTGCGGTTAAATTGAAACTCGCCCATACCAACATACTCAGCATTATCTATATATTCTGTTTGCAACCAAGGTTGTAAGAGTTCCCCTTTTTCATCTCTCACACCTTTAAGGCGCTTGATACCTGTTCTTTGATAATTTTCTTGCAGGTGCTTGATATTAATGATGATATTGTTGCGATATTCTGCAAAAAATTTGATGAGTTCTGGCAGAGAAATTTGATTATTTCTCATATTTTCACCTTCCGTATAAATGTCAATAAGTCTGTTAAAGCCACGGTTTCTAATAAGTTCTTCCAACCGTGAAAACTTGAAGGACAAACACAAAATAAATTGATGCCAAATAGAGACAAGGAGATTTTGCCCCTCATTCAAGATAAGGGAAATTTTGGCCTCAGTGTACTAACTACTATGGGGATTCAGTTATGACAAACTTTGGACATTTCCTGTCAGACTTAGCGTTACATACTCACCGGATATTCATAAGAAGGGGAAGGGGGAAAGGTAAAAACCTCGCCCGCAAGTGGCGCGAAATAATCCAAATTTTATGAGGAAGGTAAAACCTCGCCCGCAAGTGGCGCGACAATCATCATCTCTTTCCCCTTTTATGCTTTTATAGTACAATTGTATCACAAAAATGTCAATTTGTGCAGACGAGTCAATCGTAGATATCGCCCTAGAATAGACATCTTGCAAAAGTAACAAATGCCAAGATGTCGGGGAAAGGGTAAAGGGTAAGGGGAAATTTCATCCCCTTCCCCTTTCCCCACTTCTGCAAGAAGTCGAATGAGGTGTTATGGGGTTAATGCCAGAATAGATGCCTTTAGGCTCCGGGTTTGAAATAATCAAAAAGGCGATCGCCTGAATCTGCGCGAATCAATGCTACAACTACATCTGGTAAGGCAGCTAAACTGGGGTAAACCAAATAACGCGGTTCCCAACTGGGGCGGAACTTATCTTTGTAGGTGTGTAGCCCCTTGAAGTTGTAGAAGCGATTCAAATGCTTGTAAAGATAGTGCAAGACTCTCTCTAAACGGCGTGCTTCTGGGTTGTCTCCAACTCCCGCAAGGGCAGAAAGACCGAAATTAAAGCTGTCGTAACCACACTCTTTAAAATGCTGAAGCAGAGAAATAAATAGAAAGTCCATCGTCCCATTCTCAAGAGATGAGCGATGTCGCATCATGTCAATAGTTGCTTCGTTGAGTTGGTACTCCCGGAGAATGTTGGCAAAGGCGCTGATGTTACCTTCGGGAGTATGCACCACAGCAATCTCGCACTCTCGCAGATAAGCTTCGTCAAACCAGCCCAAAGAAAATTGTTTTTCTGAACCTTGTACCATCTTTAGCCATTCATCACTCACAGGTTTAAGGAGGTGCAACAAACCATCAGTAATAGGTGGTTGGTAAAACTCGATTTGGTATCCCAGTTTAGTTAAACGATTGATTGATGGTCTAAAGTTTTTACCGGCTTTACCTTGTAATGTAAAACTTTTCAGGTCAACGATCGCTTCTTCTCCAATCTTGAGTACCTTAAATCCCAATGATTTGTAAAGCTCAACATCATCGGGCAAAGTTTGGTAAAAGCCTGGATACCAGTCATTGCGCTGGCAAAACTGCCAGAAAGCAACAATTGTCTCTTGGCGGTCTTCAATGGGGCCGATGGGATCTCCTAATGCGATCGCACCCCTGCCTTTGGGAACATAAGCTATTACACTATTACCAGTAGGGCTAAAATAATAACTCTTGTCATTTAAGAGTGCGATCGCTGCTAAAGAAGAATGTCCATATTGTTCGACAATTTCTTTAACTCTTTGGCGCTCTTTTGGCGTTCCTAGATTACGCCAAAATACAGGTTGCAATAACATTACTATTGCATAGGTAATAGTAACTGCGGCAATAATATAGATAGAATTAGCAAAAAATTCCCCAAATCGGCTCTTTGGTTGCAGTCCCCAATTATCCTCAGTGAAGAACATCGCTAAAGTCTGAAGTACAGCTTCACGCCAATTAAAATTTTCTGAAAATTTGCCGTCTAATAAATAAAATCCAATAGTTCCGTATGCCAGGGTAAATAGTAAAGCACCTATCAGCACTCTAACTCCCCGTGCTATTGAAGGACGATCTGATTGTGCCGTGAAAAAATGGCGCATCAAGATTAATTGCACCAATAAAACTCCAGAGAGTAGACTTTCTTCATAGTCCAATCCCTTGAACAAATGGCTGAAGATGGAAATTACTAGTAAAGCAATGGTTAGTAACCAGGCAATTCTTTTTCTGCGTAATAAATTAGTAGCAAGCGCGAGTAAAACAAACCCAGTCAACGCTGCAAATATATGACCCGTGGCACGAATTTCAAATGGCAAAAATTCCTTTAACCAGTGATTCCGCCCATACAAGTTAGGTGTCACTGCTGACAACAAATTTACTACTCCCACTAAACCAGTAAGGAAAGCTGCACTCCAAAGTCCAATCTGAGTTTTTAAATTATTAGTCATTTGTTATTAGTCATTTGTCATTTGTCATTTGTCATTTGTTTTGGTGTTAAAACTCTTAACTCTTAACTCCTAACTTTTAACTCCTAACTTTTGAAATTGTTCCCCTACATACGAGAGCGAATCTTTAAGGTGTTTGTGAAAGTAGTTCCAGCCTATATCAGCACCAGATAAGCCATGACCTCCTGGAAACGCATAAAATACGTGATCAATGCCTAATTTATTTAAGGTTTCGTGGAAGGCTTTGGTAGAAGCCAATAAATTAGTATCATTCAAACCTGCATCCAAGTAAATATGCAATCGCTTCCTATCTTGAAGCGGTAGCTGTTGCACAATTTGTTGGGGACTATTTTGTGAACCGCTATTATCGGTAAAATAACCGCTATGGCTAAACAAAATGTGGAAGTTGTTAAGATAGCGTAACCCTATATTAAATGCCCCCCATCCCCCAGAAGACAGACCTCCCAGAGCCCAAAACTGGGGTTCTTCTAAAGTGCGGTAGCGAGACTTGATGACTTGCACTAACTCAGAACCAATTAAAGTCCCTATTTTGCCATTCGGCCCATCAAAGTAATCAGGATCGTAGAAAGGACTGGAACCACGATTATCATTACCATCAGGTGTAATCACAATTGATCGCGGTAATTTTCCATTTTGATAAAGTTGATGAAGTACATCTAAGACTGCATACTTATCAGCATAAGCACGAGCATCATCATGACCACCGTGCAATAAGAATATCACCGGGTAGCGCTTTTGCTGATTTTTATCATAATCAGGCGGCAAAATCACGCCATAGTTGCGGACTGCACCCATCGCTTGAGAGTTAAAGGTTGCTAATTGAAACTTTAGTCCAGTCTTTGCAACTTTTTGGGGTGGGTCTAATTGCGGCGCACCTAATATAAATACATAATAATAACCAGCAGTAGTGAGAAGTGCGATCGCTCCTAGCAAACTAATTAACAATTTAGAAATTTTCATATTTTTTTAGGGTTAAAAAATCACCTCCGTCCGAACTTACTATAGTGAATCTGCTTAAGAATGGCGGTAGAGTTTTCCACAGTGATATTTAAATATCAACGGATTTACAAAATAGTATTATTTATCCTGGCGATCGCTAAGGATTTTTATTATTAACACCTACATTACGAGTCATACTTGCCATTTCAGCAGATTTAAATTGTTCGCCCACAAATGTCAAAGAATCGGCTAAATGTTCCCGCCAATATTGCCAAGTGTGACTGCCAGGAAATTGACGAAACAAATTATAAATTTTGAGGTTATTTAGTACTTTAGAGAAATTTTTAGCTTCATCGATTTCTTCAATATCTGCTTTGCCTGAATCTAAGTAAATTCGCAATCGTTTTTTAGCTGGTGTGGGAATGCTTTTGATATAAATTATTGGGCTATTTGTTGGGCCGCTTTTATCTTTAAAATAACCACTATGACTAAATAAAATTGAGAAATGATTTACATTATGTAACCCTACATTCATTGCACCCCAAGCACCAGAAGATAAACCACCTATTGCCCAAAAATCTGGATTAGTTACTGTACGATAACGGCTTTGCACGACTTTTACTAACTCATCACCCACGGCTGTGGAGACTTTACCGTTAGGGCCATCAATATATTCTGGATCTCGGTAGGGACTAGAGCCACGTTTGTCGTTGCCATCTGGTGTGATAATAATGCTAGGTGGGAGCTTACCTGTAGTATAAAGTTGTTCCACTGTCTTGAGAGCTTGTCCCTTATTCTGAATAAACCAATCATTGGGATTACCATGTCCACCGTGGAGGAGAAAGATTACAGGATATCTTTGTTTTGGGTTTTGTTCATAGCCAGGGGGTAAAGAAACGCCATAAGTGCGATTTGCACCCATTAATTGACTATCGTAGGTTTCAATTTTGTAGGTTAAGTGAGTAGCTGAGTCGCCAGTATTAGACTTTGTTGAAAGAACGGAAGGAGTTGTTTTTAAATCTTGCTGTAGAGGTGGTTTTGCTACGACATTTTGGGATAAATTACAGCTAACTAGGGTTAATACTGAAACTAGCAAGAGAATTTTTGGTTGTTTGTAGTTCATCTTTGTAGAGCATTGGACAGTCTGTGCTGGCAACCATTAAGTTTACGGAAGTAAGTTGTCAATGTTGTGTCAACAGGATGGAAACTTTGCGACTTGTTGTAAGTTAAAAGTCATAAGTTAGGATAAGTTTCTTCACGATGCTTAAAAAACTGCAACTGAATTTCAGCACACTGTTTGGCTTGTCGCTGCTGGTGCTTTCCCTGTGGGCGATCGCTAACGAACTGCATGAGTATAATTATCGTGACATCCTCAACTCTCTAGCTGCTATCCCCAAAAGCCGCTTAAGCTGGGCAATTTGGCTGACGGTTTTGGGCTATCTAGTGATGATTGGGTATGATATTTTGGGTTTTAGTTACATTAATCGTTCCCTAAACTGGAACAAGATTGCTTTAACCAGCTTTATTAGCTCTGCGTTTAGTAATACTATAGGTTTTGCTTTGCTGACTGGCAGTGCTATCCGTTATCGATTTTATGCTAGTTGGGGAGTGCCAGCAGTTGCGATCGCTCAAGTAATTGCTTTCGCCAATTTTACTTTTTGGTTGGGGATGTTTGCCGTTGCAGGTTGCTTATTCCTCATCAACCCCCTCAAAATTCCCACTCAACTACATTTACCTTTTGCTACTGTGCGTCCCATCGGCGTGATTTTTCTCCTATTGGTGGCTAGTTATTTGCTAGGAAGTATTTTTATTAAACAACCTTTAATAATTCGTGGACAAGAATTTCGATTTCCTTCTTTTAAGATATCCCTTATTCAGATAGCAATTTCTGGTCTTGATTGGATTTTGGCAGCAGCAATTCTTTATGCGGTGCTTCCCACTAATATATCTTTCTCTTATCTGGATTTTCTGGGTATCTATTTGCTAGCGATGTTTGCAGGTGTTGTTAGTAATGTTCCTGGTGGTTTAGGTGTATTTGAAACTATAATTTTGCTGATTCTCTCATCCCAAGTTTCGGCGGCGGCAATTTTGGGGTCAATGTTAGCTTATCGGGGAGTCTATTATTTCTTACCTTTGCTAGTAGCATCGGGTTTGTTAGGAATTTATGAAATTAGATTTAGAACCCGGAATTTAAAAAATATCAATAAACTGTAAAATTCAGTTTCAGTATGAATACTAATAATGAATTAGATTCCCGACTTCTTGAAGAAGTCGGGAATCTGAGCCTTTCGACTAAGTAAAATTTATAAATGCTGTTAATTTTAAATGCGATATCTTCATAACTAGCAGTAAAAGTTCATAATTTTTGCTGAGGCGATCGCTAATTTGATTCCATCACAATAGTAACAGTTAGTGGAAATTTTTTAATTAGATTTCCATAAATCACAATCAAAATTTCGTTTTACTGTTTGAGAATAGAATCATGAAAAATAAAGTATTGTTTGGTGCCATATTCATGGCAACTTGGGTAGGCACATTGATTCCCAGTGCTTTTGCTGCTTCACCCTGTTCTGTAGGACAAAAAGCTGAGGTTCTTTGGAAGGAAAAATGGTATCCAGTAACTGTACTTAAGGTTAATGATGATAATTGCTATATTACTTATGAAGGTTATGATAGTTCCTGGAATGAATGGGTTGGTGCTGAACGCTTCCGAGCATCATTTGAAGTTGGAGATGCAGTGAGAGTTTTGTGGAAGAGGAAATGGTATAAAGGGCAGGTTTTAGAAGTTAGTAACGATCTTTATAAAATTACTTATGATGGCTATGATAGCTCTTGGGATGAGTGGGTTGAACCTTCGAGAGTAAGCAGATAGAGTATATTTCACTATTTATAAATTTAAAGGGACGATTTCACTTGTTGGAGTCGTCCCTTTAATTTAAAAGGGCTGTTAAACTGAGAACCATAAGTAAAATCTCGTATACTTTGGCAAACTTATGGAGCCAGTATCGCTGACAGCAGCTGCGATCGCAACCTTGGTAATCACCAAAGCCTTTGAAAAAACTGGGGAAATCATCGGCGAAAAGGCTTGGAACGAAGGCGAAAAGTTGTTAGTTCTGCTGAAACGCAAGGAACCTAGCACGGCGGAGGTTATCGAACAGGCTAAAACACAATCTTTAGATTATGGTCAAGCTTATCTCATTGGGCAGCAAGTAGAGGAAGCGGCAAAGAAAGATCCTGAAATTGCTCAAGCGGTAGAAGCTGTAGCCAATGAAGCACAACCTCAATTAACGAACACTATTATTGAAAATTGGCAGGGGATAAATATTAAAGGTGGAACTAATACCATTTCTGGTAACACCTTCAACTTCTGACTAAAGTCGCCCCAAGGGGAATCAATAGTTTCTACTGAAATACCGCAAAATTTGCCCCTGAGTGGGGTAATGGAGTTTGTTGGACGCGAAGAAGAATTGCAAAAACTCCACCAACTTTTGCAGGATAATAAACAAGTTGCGATCGCTGCTATTGCTGGTATGGGTGGAGTTGGTAAAACAGAACTCGCCCTGCAATATGCCATCCAGCACCATGAAACATATAACGGTGGACTTTGCTGGTTGCTGGCAAAAACTGGTGATGTGGGCATTCAAGTTGTGCAGTTTGCGAGAACGCAGCTTGATTTAAAGCCGCCAGAAGATTTTGATATACTCGCCCAAGTGCAATACTGTTGGCGGCGTTGGCGTGAAGGTGATGTGCTGCTAGTGCTGGATGATGTCAGCGACTACGAGCAAGTTAAGCCTTACTTACAGTCGCTACCTTCTCGCTTTAAAGTGTTGATGACTACGCGCCAGAAGTTGGGACGCATTGCAAAGTTATCTTTAGATGTGCTGCAACCAGAAGCGGCGCTGGGGTTATTAAAGTCTTTACTCAAAGAAACACCAGAGCGAATTGAGCGAGAATTAGCTTTAGCAAATCAGTTGTGTGAATGGCTGGGATATTTACCTTTGGGTGTGGAATTAGTGGGGCGCTATTTGGCGCGGAAACAGGATTTATCTTTAGCAGAAATGTTGCGGCGATTGGAGAACAAACGACTAGATGAGCGTTCCCTCTCTAAATCTAAGTCGGAAGCTGACATGACAGCACAACGAGGTGTGTTAGCAGCTTTTGAATTGAGTTGGCAGGAATTAGAAGACAGTGATAAGCAACTGGGTTGTTTATTGAGTTTATTTGCCACCGCACCTATACCTTGGAACCTGGTGGAACAGTGTTTACCATATGAAGATGCAGAAGATTTAGAGGAAATTAGAGATAATAGCTTGCTGAATCTGCATTTACTCCAGCGCAAAGATGAGGGAATCTATCAACTGCATCCACTGCTGCGGGAGTTTTTTCAATATAAGCTTACAAGTTTAGATAACGTTGAGGAATTAAAGCGATCGCTTTGTGGGGTGATGGTAGCAGATGCCAAGAAGATTTCTGACTCGCCCACCCTTCAGCAAATCACTGCTGTTTCTCCCAACATACCTCATATAGCTGAAGTAGCGAATAATCTGATTCAATATGTAAGCAATGATGATTTAATTTCGCCATTCCTCGGCAACGCTCTATTTTACAATGGTCAAGGATTATATACTCAGGCTGAACCTTGGTATCAGCAGTGTTTAAAAGTCACTAAAGAGCGCTTGGGTGAAGAACATCCAGATGTCGCACAAAGTCTCAACAACCTAGCAACACTCTACGACTCTCAAGGCAGATACAACCAAACCGAACCTCTTTACATCCAAGCTTTGGCACTCAGGCGCAAGCTGCTGGGTGAAGAACATCCAAGTGTCGCAGAAAGTCTCAATAACCTAGCGTTACTCTACTACTCCCAAGGCAGATACAGCGAAGCCGAACCCATTTATATCCAAGCTTTGGCACTCAGGCGCAAGCTGCTGGGTGAAGAACATCCAGATGTCGCCATTAGCCTCAACAACCTAGCGACACTCTACCATTTCCAAGGTAGATACAGCGAAGCCGAACCCTTTAACATCCAAGCTTTGGCACTCAGGCGCAAGCTGCTGGGTGAAGAACATCCAAGTGTCGCAGAAAGTCTCAATAACCTAGCGTTACTCTACTACTCCCAAGGCAGATACAGCGAAGCCGAACCCTTTAACATCCAAGCTTTGGCACTCAGGTGCAAGCTGCTGGGTGAAGAACATCCAAGTGTCGCAGAAAGTCTCAATAACCTAGCGTTACTCTACTACTCCCAAGGCAGATACAGCGAAGCCGAACCCATTTACATCCAAGCTTTGGCACTCTGGCGCAAGCTGCTGGGTGAAGAACATCCAGATGTCGCCATTAGCCTCAACAACCTAGCGGCACTCTACCGTTTCCAAGGCAGATACAGCGAAGCCGAACCCATTTATATCCAAGCTTTGGCACTCTGGCACAAGCTGCTGGGTGAAGAACATCCAGATGTCGCCATTGGTCTCAACAACCTAGCGTTACTCTACTACTCCCAAGGCAGATACAGCGAAGCCGAACCCCTTAACATCCAAGCTTTGGCACTTAGGCGTAAACTGCTGGGTGAAGAACATCCAGATGTCGCCATTAGTCTCAACAATCTGGCAAAACTCTACTACTCACAAGGTCGTTACACCGAAGCTGAACCACTGTATCAGAAAGCCTTAGAAATTTTTGAGCGACTGTTAGAGGTGAATCATCCCCAGATTATTAAGGTACGTGAAAATTTGGCAATTCTTCGCGATCGCCTTTCCCAAAATCCAGAATAAGCTAGTTTTGTGCAAAGCGTACCGTGAGAAAACTGAAAAGTGCGTTAGCGAAGCTCACCGAAGGTATCGCCTAGACTAAAATTCATATTGAACTAAGTAAAAATGCCATTCGACTTACTCAAAATGAGCTTTTACTTTCTCAAAAGGAACTTTTGCTTTCTCAAACCCCAGTTTGCTTTCTCATTTCGGTGTTTTCCGCAAGCAAAAGGAGCTTTTACTTACTCAAACCCCAGTTTGCTTACTCATTTCGGTGTTTTCCGCAAGCAAAATAAGCTTTTACTTATTCAAACCCCAGTTTGCTTTCTCATTTCAGTATTTTCCGTAAGCAAAATAAGCTTTTATTTATTCAAACCCCAGTTTGCTTTCTCATTTGAGTAATTCACGTATTTATTTTGGTATATCATTGAGCCGAAAGCTATTATGAGTTGTGAATGATGAAGAGCAATGTCTCCCACAACAAAAAATCAGCTACGATAAATCATATAATTATCTTCACAAACATAGCAATGTTAATTACATACACTGCAAAATATACAAAAACTAATAGCGGATATATGGGACAACTTATTGAATGGCAAGAAGTCATCACAGAAGGAGAAACCATAGAAGAATGTAGAGCTATGTTACAAGATGCAACCAAAGAAATGGTTCTTGCCTATCGTCAACAAAATAAAGAAATTCCCACAGGTGGTTCTTTGCTGGAACAAATTCCTATAGAGGTTTGAGTGTGTCAGTCAAACGAAAAGAGCTAATTAAATACTTAGAGCAAAATGGCTTTTATTTATTAAGGGAAGGAGGAAATCATTCTATATATACTAATGATATCAAAACTCTTTCGGTAAAACGGCATCGTACCATTGATCGTATTACTGCTAATGAAATTTGTAAACAAGCGGGGTTATCACCTAATTTTTAACTGCCACTTAGAACCGTCGAAGGTAATGAAATTTTGGGCAGCTTGTAAACTCAGTGAAGGCGACTATTTGCAAGTTAAAGAAAAACTATTTGCTAAAGAAACAGTTGCCAGCTTATATGCCAAAATCCAAGAATATCAAGATGGTGATAGTAAGCAATCGCTAGAATGAAGCCTATATTTATGAATTAAAGTTTCAACTATGATATCCTCGCCCCAACAAAACTACGTCACTGTTGAAGAATACCTCCAAATGGAGGAACAGAGCGATATCAAGCATGAATATATAGACGGCTATATTTACGCGATGGCTGAGGTGCTTGATGCACATATAACCATAGCTGGAAACCTTGCTACCTTCCTCCGTAATCATGTGCGCGCCTCTGGTTGTCGTGTTTACATTGCTGACATGAAAGCCCGAATTGAATCTCTGAATCGCTTTTATTATCCCGATGTGATGGTTACTTGCGATCAACGAGATCAAGAAACGCCAGGTTATAAAAGATTTCCCTGTTTAATTGTCGAAGTTTTATCTAATTCTACCGAAGCCTTTGACCGAGGCGACAAATTCGCCGATTATCAAACACTGGAAAGTCTGCAAGAGTATGTTTTAATTAATACCAAACGTCAGCGAGTCGAGTGTTTTCGCCGCAATGAGCAAGGATTGTGGGTTTTACAATCCTACACAGCAGAACATCAATCATTTAGACTCAACAGCGTGGATTTTGAGGAAACAATGGCCTCACTTTACGAAGATGTGGTTTTTGAATAATCAACTTATGATTGGGTATGCTACACAATTTTTAGTAAACTAAATATCTATTAATATCTTCAAGGCTTCCTAACCCGGCGGAGGCATTGAGCAAAACAGACACAATTGATTGCATAAAAGTTATGGCGCTCATAGTTCAGAAATACGGTGGTACATCTGTCGGTTCAGTGGAACGCATTCAAGCTGTCGCACAGCGTGTTTATAAAACTGTCCAAGCTGGAAACTCTCTGGTAGTAGTGGTTTCAGCAATGGGCAAAACCACCGATGGACTCGTCAAACTAGCTAATGAAATTTCTCCCAATCCAAACTGCCGGGAAATGGATATGCTGCTTTCCACTGGCGAACAAGTAACCATCGCCTTACTCAGCATGGCTTTGCAGGAACTCGGACAACCAGCAATTTCTATGACTGGCGCTCAGGTAGGAATTGTTACCGAAGCTGAACACAGCCGCGCTCGGATTTTGCATATTGACACTACTCGCCTCTGTCGCCACATAAATGCAGGTAAAGTAGTTGTTGTAGCAGGGTTCCAAGGCACATCCAGCGCCGGAGAGATGGAAATTACCACTTTGGGGCGCGGTGGTTCTGACACATCAGCAGTGGCGATCGCAGCCGCATTAAGAGCTAATTTTTGTGAAATTTATACAGATGTTCCAGGGATTCTAACTACAGACCCCCGCTTAGTAGCCGAAGCCCAATTGATGGATGACATCACCTGCGATGAAATGTTGGAACTAGCTAGCTTGGGCGCAAAAGTGTTGCATCCCCGTGCTGTAGAAATTGCTCGTAACTATGGTGTTCCCCTGGTAGTTAGGTCTAGCTGGACAGATCAACCAGGTACTTGGGTGACATCAGCCAAACCCCAAGGGCGATCGCTAATCAATTTAGAAATTGCTCGTCCAGTAGATGCTGTAGAATTTGACACTGACCAAGCCAAGGTAGCTTTGTTGCGCGTACCCGATAAACCAGGTGTAGCAGCCAGGTTATTCGGCGAAATTTCCCGACAAAAAGTAGATGTAGATTTGATTATTCAGTCTATTCATGAAGGTAACAGTAATGACATTGCTTTTACTGTCACCACCCCAATCTTAAAACGGGCAGAAGCAGTAGCCGCAGCGATCGCCCCAGCACTGAGAAATCCATCTAATCCCAAGTCTGACGAAGCCGAGGTAATGCTAGAACATAACATTGCCAAAGTCAGCATCGCTGGCGCAGGAATGATTGGCCGTCCCGGTGTGGCTGCAAAAATGTTCGCCACCTTAGCCGAAGCTGGTGTGAATATTCAAATGATTTCCACCAGCGAAGTGAAAGTAAGTTGCGTAGTCGATGCTGCCGAATGCGATCGCGCCGTCACTGCACTTCGTACCGCCTTTGAAATAGAAGCAGGGGAGCAGGGGAGCAGGGGAGCAGGGGAGAGTGCATGTATAGATTCCCCTCTGCCCCTCCGCCCCTCCGCCCCCCTGCCCAATTGTCCTCCCGTTCGCGGTGTTGCTTTAGATTTGAATCAAGCGCGTCTTGCGATTCGCCAATTACCAGATCGTCCAGGGATGGCGGCGAAGTTATTTGGATTATTAGCGCAACATAATATCAGCGTTGACATGATTATTCAATCTCAGCGCTGTCGGGTGATTGATGGTGTTCCTAGGAGAGATATTGCCTTTACAGTCTCGCGGATAGACGGGGAAAATGCCAAAAAAATGCTTACTCAAGTAGCGGCAGAGTTAGGATGGGGTGAAGTTGTTTTAGATAGTGCGATCGCTAAAGTGAGTATTGTCGGTGCAGGGATGGTGGGACAACCAGGTGTTGCTGCCAAAATGTTTGAAGCGCTAGCCCAACACCAAATTAATATTCAAATGATTGCCACTTCAGAAATAAAAATTAGTTGTGTTGTAGCACAAGAGCAAGGTGTTAAAGCTTTGCAAGCCATTCATGCCGCTTTTGGACTAGCTGGTAGTGAGAAAGTTGTTGTGCCAGCGTAGAACTAAAGTTTGAATTTTAAATTGCTGATTATCTATCTTTGAAATGCCATTTTTCCATCATGGCTATCATTTCTGAAAGCCGACGTTCACCACACCAAACTAAATCAAGTTTTTTGAGTTGTTCAAGACTGATACCACCCTCTTCTTCAGCAATGCGGTGATATTCTTTATCTCCCATTGCTGCTAATAAATGCCCAAAAATAATCATTTCATCGAACTGGGGATTTGTCTCTGGATCGTTCAAAATTACCATTGCTCGTTCTTGCGACAGTCCTTGGAGAGCATTGACAATAAATCGTGTGGGAAAGTCCGCATCCTGAAGTTGAGGATGACGCGATACTAATCCAGCCAACAGCACTCCTAGATAAGCAGCCGCTTGAGAATTACTCAGTAACTCTATTTGTTGAATGGCAATCTCAGTCAAATTGGTAAAAAATGCACAACCTAACTGCTGTTCGATGGTGGTAACTGGATCTAAAACTAGCGAGGATTCTACCTGTGCCTCAAATGCTGCCTGATGCCCCTGGGGCACTTCGCTGATTAAGACTTGCTTGGCGCGATCGCCTATAATAATACTGCGATCGTGGCCAGAGCTGAAGTCTTTGCCCGGTTCCAAACCTTTACTCACTAAAATTTTAAAGACGTTACTTTGAGCTTTTCCCTCCATCTGTTCATATTGGGCTTGTCCAAGAAAAATTTGACAAAACCAACTGTGGCTGTCACCATCGCACTCAACCATTACCTCATTAACAATCAAATCAGTTAACTTTTCCGCTCCCAGAATCCTTTGTAACTCTACAACTAAGCTATTAATCGCAGCGATGTCGCGGTCATTGAGCGCTTTGAGAAATTGACGCTTCGCAGTAGCTACCAAGGTTTTTTTTCGCCCAAATACATTCATTTTCGATTTCTTATCTGGGGTTATACATAATTCAAACTGCTATTTTTTTTACCCTATTTGAGGATTATGTGTCATGAGTGGCATTGCTGAATAGTCCCAATTAAAATATCCCCCCCTACGGATTAACTTTTTTTTCCCAAGCCTTGCTGAACTCACAAATTTTACTTAAGTCTGTTAATATATAACCGTACTAAATCAATAACATTCTTTTAATAAAAAAAAATATTACTAGCAATATGCAGCATTAGCTAGTAATTAATACTTTTACCTGCCACAATGGCATTGATTTGTTTTGACGAAGATATTTTTTAAAGAAAATAGTTACCAGTAATAACACGTAAGCTATAATCAAACAATTTATAAGACTATATTTATATTGATGCCTATTCATTTACTAGATGGACGTTACCGAATACTAAAAGTTCTGAATGATGGGGAAAAGGCAAAAACCTATCTAGTTGAAGATGCAAGTCTTGCTGAGAGCCAATTTGTAGTTAAGCAGTTACGTAGTCTTAGCGGCAATTCTCAAGCTTTAACTATCCTGCCTCGCTTGTTTGCCAGTAAAGCAGAAACTTTAGAAAAACTAGGGCAGGAACACGACCAAATTCAGAAGCTAATTGCTTATTTTGAAGAAAACGAAGAATTCTATATAGTCCAAGAATTCATCCCTGGTAATCCTTTTATTGAGGAAATTATCCAGGGACAAACTCTGAGGGAAGACCAAATAATTTATCTTTTATCAGAGATATTAGAAATTTTGGTGATTGTACATAGCTTAGGTGTTATTCACCGGAATATTAAACCAGCAAATATTATTCGCAGAGAGTCAGATAAAAAATTAGTGTTGGTTGATTTTAGTAATTTTAATGAAGCTATCACTAATAATGCTGAAAATATGGAATATATGCCTAGAGAACAAGTTAACGGCAATGTTAAATATAACAGTGATATATATGCTTTAGGTATGGTTGCGATCGCAGCACTTTTAGGTTTACCCGCAAACGAAATATCTAATTTGCAAAATCAAAAAAATCGCTTGACTGGTGAAATACTTTGGTATAACAAAAATCTAAAAATCAACAAAAAGCTAGTAAAAATTATTAATAAAATGGTGCGTTTGGACTATCGTAAGCGCTACCAGTATGCAACAGAAGTTTTAGATGACCTGAAAAAGTTAACAGATGTTGAAGTTCCGCAAAAACAGCCAGGTAAAAAATTATTAATAGTTTTGGCTGGGATAGCTGGCTTAATCATACTTGGTGTAGGAGTGCGGTTTTTAAGTTCGCCAAAACCTATAAGTAATGCTCAAAAAGAATTATATCAAGAAGGGCTAGATAAATATGATGCAGGAAATTATGAAGGAGCAGTTAAAGATTTCAATCACGTTATTGAATTAGATCCGAAAAATTCTTTAGCTTATAATAAGCGAGGCGATGCTTATTATCGATTAGGAGACTATGAGCAAGCACAAGCAGACTCTAGTCAGGCCATTTTACTCAATCCTCAAGATGGTAATGCCTATTTTGACCGAGGATTTGCTTTTTCGGAATTAGGCAAATACAAAGAAGCGATCGCAGACTATACCCAAGCGATTAAGTTAAATTCTGAAGATGCTTATGCTTACTATGGCAGGGGATTAGCCCGTGTTCAACTGAAAGATAATAAAGGGGCAATTGGAGATTTTAGTAAAGCGATCGCCCTCAAACCTCAGTATACCGAAGCCTATTTACAGCGAGGGATTATCCGCCGTCGCCTCAGACTCAAGCAAGGGGCAATCGAAGATTTTGATACAGTAATTAAGATTAATCCTAGTGATGCCAAAGCTTATTATCAAAGGGCTTTAACTCAATCTATTAATAAACAAAAATATGCAGCCCTTAAAGATTACACAGATGCAATTAACATTAATCCCAAATATATAGAAGCATATCTCAATCGAGGTGATGTTTTCAGCGATCTGGGAAATAAAGTCGAAGCCACTGAAGATTACAATACTATTTTACAGATTGATCCTAAATTTATTGCTGCTTATATTCACAGAGGTATTCACCGCTTTTCTTTTGGAGATTATAAAGGCGCTATTGAAGATTACAGCGAAGCTCTCAAACTAGATCCTAATAATATAGCAGCTTACAACAATCGTGGTAACGCTTATCTTGAACTGGGAAATAAAAAAGCTGCCAATCAAGATTATTCACAAGCGATCGCAATTAATGCTAACAATGCCTTAGCCTACTATAATCGAGGTGTGATTCGCACCAAGCAGAAAAATAAACAGGGAGCGATCGCAGATTTCAAAAAAGCTGCAAAACTATTTCAACAGCAAGGCGAAAAAGATAGTTATCAAGATGCACAGAAAGAAATTGCAATTCTGCAAAATAATTCAGCACCAGCGAAAACTTCTCGTCCTAAATCTGGGAAAACGGAAAAAAACTGAGCTATGACTCAATACCGTCATCCTATGTTATGACGATCCATCTTATACTATTAGCCCAATATGCCCCTATTCGCTTGAGTTTACTTTACTCTCCGTAAAAATTAGGGAATTAGAGCAAGCTTTTTAAGGTGAGTTGGGGGGAGCTTCCGAGGTAAAATATCACTGTAATATGTCTACTTAACATCAGAAATCGCAGACTTTGACCTTTTACAGCAGATTGCGCTCTAATCGAATACACGTAGAGACGTAGCACTGCTACGTCTCTACAAGGTTTTGGGTTTTATAAGAAGGGGAAGGGGGACTGGGGTTGGGGGAAAGGTAAAAACCTCGCTCGCAAGTGGCGTGAAATAATCCAAATTTTATGAGGAAGGTAAAAACCTCGCCCGCAAGTGGCCCGACCTGTTCATCCCTTTCCCCTTTCCCCTTTAACCTTTTCCCTTTTCCCTTTTATATATGTACTTCATTTACCTGAAATGTGCTGTATCTGTCGTTGTAGTTAAATCAATTATCGCTCAACATGAGTCACCGTATTTTCTGACGACTCAATTAGGATGGCTATATGCTAATTCTCCTCACTTTTTATCCAGATAACCTGGAAATATTCACTCATAGGGATGTCGATACAGTACTGAAAAGAATTGATGCTTCTCAGAATATTTGGTTACGCTGTGTTCAATTCCGCGATCGCACTGGAACAGCTAAAATTATCAAACATTTTGAACTCAATCCATCTCGTGTTAACATGATTTTCAACCATTCCCCTTTAGGAATTGATGAAGACGTAGAAGATTGTTTATTTGACAGCTATGAAATTCTAACTGCTCAAATAAAAAATCATGAATTTGAGGTTGCACGTGGCAATATTGTAGTTGGAAATAATTTTATAATTACATTTGAAATCACTGAATTAAAAGTTTTAAGTATTTTAGCTAATAATTTACAAAAGCGCCCTCTAGATATCAAAAAATGGGGCATTGACTATGTTTTTTATCTCATCTTTAAAGAAATTCTAAATAATTATCATATTGTCTTTGACTATATTTCTAGAAAGCTTGATGATTTAGAAGATGAAGTTTTAGATGATTCTGGTGATGAATCAACGTACCAAAGAATTGCCACCATGAGGCAATCTACTCGTTCAGGACGGCGTAATTTCCAAAGTATTAAGTCACTTATGGCTATTATGGATTACGATGATTTTCAATGGATCACCCAGCCAGTGAAAGAACTGTTCAAAGAAGAATTGGTTCATCAAGTTGATAAATTATGGCAAGAATATCAAGCTTTGAGAGCCTGGATGTCAGAATTAATGGAAATCCAACGCGATAATATTGCTAGCAAAACTGGTGAACGAATTAATCGCCTGACTATCCTCTCGACCGTATTCTTACCAATTACGTTCATGTCTGGTTTCTATGGTATGAACTTCAAATATATGCCGGAATTAGAGCAACCTTGGGCTTATCCTGCTGTAATCGGCGTAATGATCTTAATTGTGATTTGTAGTATTGCTTATGTTAAAAAACAACGTTGGTTGTAGCATCTATCAAGTTATAGGCTATTACTGGAATAGTAAAATTTACATCTTGTTTGGCTTTGCTATATGCTTTCTGTTAAGTAGACTGCATTAACCCTAAATCGGTAAATAAACGTGAATCTCCCATTGATTATTCGTGCTGAAGAACACAGCGAGAAAATAGCTATCGCTACAACGGATGGATCATTTACCTATCGGGATTTGCTCCACACTTCCAGTCAAATAGCAACAAGTCTTCTTCAGAATACAAAAGATTTACAAGAGGAGCGAGTCGCCTTCCTCATCCCACCTGGATTTGAGTATGTAGCTACTCAATGGGGAATTTGGCGTGCTGGTGGCATAGCTGTACCTTTGTGTGTTTCCCATCCGCGCCCAGAATTGGAGTATGTAATTACCAATTCTGGAGCATCGATTATTGTTGCTCATCCTAATTTTGAGGGTATACTGCGTAGTTTACCGCCGCAGGCATCGCTCGCCGAAGAACACAATTTGCGATTTATCCTCACCTCAGAAACGCTTCCATCTAATATTGCTTGTCTCCCAGAAGTAGATATCACTAGACGCGCCTTAATTCTCTACACTAGCGGTACAACAGGTAAACCCAAGGGTGTGGTTACAACTCATCAAAATATTCAAGCGCAAGTGACTAGTTTAAACACCGCTTGGGAATGGACATCTAGCGATCGCATTTTACATATACTGCCACTACATCATATTCATGGAATTATTAACGTACTGACTTGTGCTTTATGGGCTGGCGCGGAGTGTCATCTGTTGAGCAAGTTTGATACCGAAACCGTTTGGAGGCGAATTTGTGACGGTAACTTAACCCTATTTATGGCAGTACCAACAATTTATGTAAAGCTCATTACTGCTTGGGAAAATGCCTCAAAGGAATGCCAAAAAAGTATGTCAGAAGGCTGTGCTAAGATGCGCTTGATGGTTTCTGGCTCGGCAGCATTACCAGTTCAAGTTTTAGAAAAGTGGCAGACTATCAGCGGCCATTTTCTGCTTGAGCGATATGGGATGACGGAAATTGGTATGGCGCTATCCAACCCTTTACACGGTGAACGGTTGGCTGGATATGTAGGAAAGCCTTTGCCTGAAGTTGAAGTGAGATTAGTAGATGAGAACGGAGAGTTAGTCCCAGTAGGAACACCAGGAGAGATCCAAGTTAAAGGCCCTGGAGTGTTTCTCGAATATTGGCAAAACCCCGAAGCAACCGCCAAAGCCTTCCAAGAAGGCTGGTTCTGTACTGGAGATACCGCCGTCATTGAGAACGGTAGCTACCGCATTTTGGGACGGATGAGTGTGGATATCATCAAAACCGGAGGCTATAAAGTTTCAGCTTTAGAAATTGAAGAAGTATTGCGATCGCATCCAGATATTCAAGAATGTGCAGTGGTTGGGGTTGCAGATATAGAATGGGGTGAACGGGTTTGTGCTGCATTAGTATTGCAAGGGTTACAACCTTTGACATTAGAATCTTTTAGGAGTTGGGCAAAAGAGCGATTGGCTGTTTATAAAGTGCCAACCCAAATTTTGATAGTCGAAGAATTACCGCGCAATGCAATGGGGAAAGTGACTAAGCCAACAGTGGTTGAGCTATTTCGAGCATAGCGATCGTCAAGGCGCAATTATACCTGGAGTTTTAAACCTTAGACATCTCCGAAAAAGAATGTAGAGACGTAGCAGTGCTACGTCTCTACAAGGTTTCTGGGTAACGTATATTTAATTTCTGGAGATGTCTCTTGTAACCTCTTCAACTTAAGTAAATATAATTAACTTGATCAAGCCTTAGAATCTGACAAATGAGTGAAATAGACCTATGAGTGACTTAGTTTTTCTACCCGCTCATCAACTTGCTCAGATGATTCGCGATCGCCAAGTCTCTGCTGTCGAAGTGTTTGATGCTTACCTGGCGCAGATTTCTAAACACAACTCAAAGCTGAATGCAATTTGCACCTTAGACGAAGACAATGCTCGTACCAGAGCAAAGCAAGCGGATGAAGCCCTAGCTAAAGGAGAACACTGGGGCGCTCTACACGGTGTCCCTATCACAATCAAAGATATCTTTGAAACAGTAGGACTCCGTACCACAGCAGGTTACATTCCTCTCAAAGACTACATTCCTCAACAGGATGCCACCGTTGTCGCCAGGCTGCGGGCAGCAGGAGCCGTTATCCTGGGAAAAACGAATATGGCAGAACTGGCTGGTGATTTTCAAAGTACAAATTCTCTGTTTCCACGAGTAAATAATCCCTGGAATCTTGACTACACACCAGGAGGCAGTTCTGGAGGCAGTGCTGCTGCTGTTGCAGCCGGACTTTCATCATTAGATGTAGGCAACGATCTTGCGGGTCCCGTGCGCCAGCCTGCAACTTTCTGCGGCGTGTATGGTTTAAAGCCAACAGATCGCCGTATTTCTACCGCCGGAAGTATCCCTGAAGTACCGGGAATGCCGCTATGCTTGCGGCAAATGTTGACTATTGGTTGTTTTGCGCGATCGCTCGAAGATATTCGCCTTTGTTTCTCGCTCATCGCTGGTGCGGATCTACGTTGCCCAGATGTGCCACCGATTCCCCTTGATACTCCATCAGGCAAGTCTTTGCAGGATCTTAAAATTGCTTGGATTGATGAATGGGTGGAAGTTCCGGTTGCTGCGGAAATTCGAGGCGCAGTACAGACAGTCGTGCAAAAACTCGCTCAAGCAGGTAGTTATGTTGAACGCTGGCTTCCCAAAGACTTTGATTTATCGACAGTGTGGAACCTCTGCGGGCGGATGGAAGCATATATCAACAACTACGCCCAACCCAAGGATCGCTATAATGTGATACGCAACTTAGAGTTACTCTTTCGCACGGCAACTCAAGGCGACAAAAAACTCCGAAAATTGGGGAATTTCAGCAGCTTTCTGCCAGAAATTTTGAATCCCAGCCTCAGAGGATATTTTGAGACACTCACCGAACGCGATCGCTTCATTGCCCAAATGGATGAAGCTTTAGAAGCGTGGGATGTATGGCTCACTCCTGTGACAGCAACTCCTGCATTTCCCCATTGTCCGGCTTGGAGCGCCATTGATATTGAGGGTAAATCCTATCCTCATGCGGTGGCAAACGGTGCTTACACCATGCCATTTAATCTCAGTGGTCATCCTGTGGTGGTCATTCCCATCGGGCAAACCCACAATGGCTTACCGATTGGAATGCAGATTGTGGGAAAGCGATGGCGCGAGATGGAGTTATTGGTGATCGCTCAAGAACTTGACAAAGTGGTTGGTGATTTCCGCCATCCATTGGGATATTGAGAAATGGTACTAATTAAACTTCACCGTTATTACGCAAAGCGGCTTATTGACAATACTGCAATACGTAAGGTACAAGATAAGCAAGTTGGCGCGAAAACCCCAAGTATGTTACGAAACACAAATAGGCTTTAAGCCCTTACTAATGACCAATGACAAATGACAGCATTTGCTAGTTAGCTTTAATTGCGCCGACCTACTTCAGCACAATTCAAAAAACTTAAAATCGCTATGAGTCTTTTTTGTCTAGTTCATGGCGCTTTCCAAGGCGCTTGGTGTTGGAATTTGTTAATTCCTTATTTAGAAGCGCAAGGTCACAAAACAGTAGCAATGGATTTGCCAATTGAAGATGCGTCTGCAAGTTTATCGCAATTTGCAGATGTAATATTGCAAGCGCTTCCAAAAACTGATGATGATATTGTGCTGGTTGGTCACTCAATGGCTGGTACTGTTATTCCCCTGGTTGCAGAAGCGCTTCAAGTACGTCAACTGGTATTCCTTACCGCGCTTATTCCATACCCAGGAACTAGTACACTTGAGCAATTTTCTCATCATCTCGATTTTGATAGCCTCAAATCATTAAATTACGAACCAAAAGAGTCACATCAACTCAAACAATTTGATGATGAACCTTATATGTTTAATCCTGTTTCTGCTGGGAAAAACTTTTCAGATGAAGCAGTATTGATGGAATTTTTTTATCAAGATTGTCAGCCGGATGTAATGCGCTGGGCACTCTCAAAAGGACGTTCACAGCAATCAATGGCATATATTTATGAGGTTAATCCTCTGAAAGCTTTACCAAAAGTAGAGTATAAATATATTTTTTGTACTGATGACCTGATAATCTCTCCTGCATGGTCACACTACGCTGCACGTAAGCGCTTGGGAGTTGAAGCCATAGAACTGCCTGGAGGACATTGCCCACACTTGTCTCGTCCTGCTCATCTGGCCTCAGTATTAACTAAATGATCGCAAACCTTATTGTAGATAATCGTAGGTTGGGTGGAACGTAGTGAAACCCAACAAATCCTCGAAAATGTTGGGTTTCGTTCCTCCACCCAACCTACACAGTTTATGGTTTTTGAATGAATCAACAAATGCGAACGCCGAATCAACAAATGCGAACGCCGAATCAACAAATGCGAACGCCGAATCAACAAATGCGAACTCCAAATCAACAAATGCGAACTCCAAATCAACAAATGCGAACTCCAAATCAACAAATGCGAACTCCAAATCAACAAATGCGAACGCCGAATCAACAAATGCGATCGCCGAATTAACAAATGCGAACTCCAAATCAACAAATGCGAACGCCGAATCAACAAATGCGAACGCCAAAGTAACAAATGCGAACGCCCCTACCTAATTTCCCACCCCTTCGGTATTTTAGGTGGACACCAAAAGAGGTTTTTACTAGATACCTCAAGGGATTCCAGAATTCCTCGCATGACTTCTGTGCAGTACATCCAATGCCCCAAATCGTCATACATCCGATCGGGATTAAACTCGACATTGTAGTGCAGCACATTGGGAAGGTCTAAAAACTCATCATCGCTTTGAGGAGAAAGAAGCAAGAGATGAAATGGCTTCCCCTGACATTGTTTTTCTAGCTTGTTGACTAAATCTATTACACCACCGCGATCGCTAATTCCTGTACGAACAAAAAGCACTTTATCGCAGTGCCGCAGTGCGTACCAAAACCTTTCAGAACGTGCTGTGTATCGAACCCGCATCCGTTCATGGATGGGAGACATATCGTTGCTTGGATCGTCTGTCTCTTCGACTTCATGGGCAAAGGATAGACCCGACCACTTACTATGGTAAATCCTCCCTGCATCCGGGCTATAGTGAAGGAAGGCAGGATTCCACATATCATAAAAACCGTTTTCGATCGCATCCGCAACATCTGCAATATTAGTCGCGCGCGTTAGATCGAACGGAAAGGCCGGGCCATCGTACTCCATCTTATATAGCATCATACGGACGGCACAGCGATCGCCAAGGGGAAGAATAGCCACACGGCTGATATCCGATAACTCACATTTGTATTGGAAAAACACCGCAGACTTAGGTGGTGCTTTCACCCGGCTTTCAAGCCCATCTTTGCCAATCATCATGGTACGAAAGGGAATGTCGGGATAAAGCGGATCTTCATAAACACCCGATGGCATGGCTTTAAGTGCGTTGCAAACCTCTGTCCACATCGGCTGGATGTTGTATTCGCTATCTGATTCGTTGATTATCCAGAGGTGGCGTTCGTCTGCTTGCAAAATCCCCAGATGCCCGTCATAGAACAAAACCTGTGAGTTGTTTGGCGCAAAAAGATTGAAGACAGCGCTATATTCTAAGTCTGCGCCAGAGGGGATATTTACTGTAGTTGCGATCGCACCATCTTCTTGCACAGCAAAGAAGGGGAGCGTCCCTGGCTTGACAGACTTTGCAATGTAAATACCTGGTATCAATCCTGCCCTACTTTGTAATGCAGTTTGCAATTCTTGCCAATAGGGAGCGATCGTGTAACTGTATTGTGATGGATTAACGATTCGTAAACGCTTCTCTTCGATACAGACAGAGACATGAAAGCCAGCATTGTCAAAGTAGATGGCAAATTCATTCGGTTGCTGGAAGCGTTGTTTTTCTTTTGCCAATTCGTCTTTGTCGATGTCGAATAGGTGCTGGTCGATCTGCTCATACATAAGGCTATGACCGACTGTGTTCGGGTGAGCCGGATCGAAGGATGTCCCCGCTTTCCATCGTCCTTGTCCTTCATCCACGGCTGCTAACCAATCTAGTACAGCTACATCCCAACTTAGCATTCGGTTGTGTGTGTCTCGCAGCAGCCAGTAATGTTCCTGAGAATAGTCGCCATTAGGATAGACTCCTCCCAGAATCGGAATTGCTCCGATGTCCCGCGTCATTTTCACCAACTGCTGCAAGCCACTTTCAAATCGTCGCTGTACTGCTCGCCGTTCGTAAGGGGGACAGTAGGCTAACCCTTCGTTGCCCAGAGAAAGAGCAATAATCACGATATCTGGTTGTTCTGGGGTGACAAACCAGGGAAATCGAGCGATCGTTCTGCTGACATTCGCCCCCACTTCCGATACATTCACCAGTTGATGCCCATATTTTTGCTCTAAAGCCTGTGCTAACAACCAGACCCAACCTTTCAAAAACCAGGCTTTATGACCTAATGCGACGGAACTGCCAATGACCACAATTTTGAGTCTTTCAGCCCTTTCTTCCACGGGCATCTTGACAGTTGATTTCTCAATGTATCCAAAGGGGTAAGGCTGTAAATAACCGAATGCACCATCATCCACAACAATTGTGCTGGAATGATCCTTAGAATCAATCGGTATCCATCGGTTTGTATCTAGTAAGCTCTCCCATTGAGCATTGCCGTTGGCATCAAGGCGGACGTACTTATATTCAACTCTCTGTTGACCGCCTAACTCTTGAATTTCAATATCTGTCCACCATAGAGGATAGCGATCGCCACTTGTACGCAGGTGGATACATTTTTTAATCTCCCACAGCCCCAACTCTGGAGTAGAACCGACCAGACCGATGGATTCACCTGCTTGCGTGTATGCACTGATCTGGAATCGATACATAGAGTTTATCCTGTTTTCGTGAGTACGATACCAAACAGTCAGGCTGAAATATTTAAATCTACTTTGACAATATCACATAGAATTCTTAAGAGTCTGGTATGGATATTGTCAAGTATAATGAAACCTGATTAAAATTACCAAAGCTATCAACAGCAAGGCTTTTAAACGATTAAAAAGAATTTAATAAAATATTTTATATTTTATTAAATAGACTATATTGAATTAAAAGTATTTGTACAACTAAGAATAAATCAACAAAAGGATAAGATTAAGTTAAATTTTCCTTCAACGTCCCACTAAAAATTTGTGTGCCTGTTCTTAGCACCTCTAACTGTTGATTTGCAGCAGGCGATCGCAGAAAAACGGACGAAATAACTCACAGGCTAGACTTGCTTTGAGATCATGCAGATGCACTAACCCCATTTTGTGCAATTGAGAGCCTTGCACAGCCTCACAATCGACAGGACTTGACTGTCTGACAATTTCTATAAACGATGGCAATAAATCGGGATAGCGTTGCAGGTTCCACCATTGTTGTTCTAGGTGGTCTGCATAGATAGCGGTAGCGATCGCAGAATTTTCTAAGAGTTCTTCTAGGGTTATTGTCTGCTGCTGTAGGTAATAAAATGCTAACTGCAACCGATAGGGATGTCCCCCTAATAGAGCGATCAGGCGCTGGGTTTGTGGCGAGTTTATATCCTGTTCGCACCTATATGCTAGATCCTGCACCTGAGCAGGGGTAAACTCAGGTAACTCAATAACTAGCCCAGTATTTAAGAGAGAGGGATCGATGGAGGGAGGCATCAGAATTTCAGTAGAATGAACCGTCACCAATCGCAGCTTGTGCCAAGGATTAATGTCTGCATCGGCTTCTTTGCCTTGCTCAGACCATGTTCGTAAAAGTAAAAGAAATTCACGAGCAACGTCGGGGTAGGCAAAAAGCTGGTTGAGTTCATTGATCGCAATGACTAGGGGGCGATTCTCTCTTGAATAGACTCCGCGATCAAGGTTGGGTAAGATTACATCCTGGAAATAATCAGTGGTATTTGATTTACTGCCCAAGGAGTTATGCCAAAAACTAGCAATTTCATTTGGCAAGTCTAACTGCTTACTGACTCTGGCACAGAACCATTTTAAGAAGCGTTCTAGGTTCTGTAAAATCTCGTCGTTAGCAAGTTGCAAGTTCACAGAAACGGCGCGATGACCCTGGGAGTTAGCGTAGGCCAGGATGCGAGTCATTAGGGAAGTTTTGCCCATTTGCTTGGGGGCGCGGATGTTGATCAACGCACCGGGTTGCTGGATGGCTTCGTAACAGAGGGATTCGAGAATAGGACGGTCAATGTAGAAGACTGAATCCAGGGGCATCTGCCCTCCTGGTGTAGTTAAAAGACGAGAGTATAGATTGTCTGGCGTTCGGCTCTGCCATCCCTTCGGGAATCGTTCCATTTTGTGGGTTTGCCCTACATTACTGCAAGAATTGCATCCTGGTTCGATGCGATCGCAAACTTCAGCCCCGGACATTAAGCCAATCTCGGCAAGACTGTCTTGATGAGGTTCCAGATAAAAATAATCGTCCTTTAACAAGGTCATATTAAAGGCATTAAAACAGCACTCCAAGGTTCGTTTATCGACTCCTACTGAGCCATTAAAAACCTTACTTAAGGTATTTGGGGTTAAACCTGTTTTCTCACTTAGGTCTTCGAGAGTGTATCGCTTAAAGTTTTGCTCAATTTCTAACTGAGCTTTTGCCTGATTGAGTTTCCTTGAGCCTTGAGCCGTCAGAGTCGCACCCCGCCTTCGTAGATGATTTTTCGATTGTAATTGCATTTTTACTTGGAAATAAAGTATAAAAATGTGCTTAGTAATTTGCTTACTAAATATAGATAACTGATGCACTTTACAAATTTATGCAGTATAGTTACAAATCTTAAGTGATTAGGCTATTGAGTAAAATTGGCACGTTGATCCTATTGCCATTGGGTTTCTAAATTGGCAAATACAGTATCAAAATTACATTTTGCTTACAGTGACATCAATAATTTCGCACGACTACGGATGCAATTCAAAAACGTCTATTCTCAACGTGCCTGGGAGTTGGAGTTTGCTCTGGGAAAGTAAACAGAAGCAAGTAAGTTCTTAACTTGGGGGTTTTTCCAAAGTTAAGAACACCGTTAACTGAATGGTTGCGAGGCACTTAAATTTTCGGTAGCTGAAACCAATATGGGGAATGGCTTTGGGGATTTGCTGGTGCTAAATCCTTAACTTTTTTCTTAAAGTTGTAAACCTTGGTAGTGTTAGGAATCGGGAATCTGTAGTGTTGATTCATATCAAGCTAATATTAGCCTTCTGGAGGTTGTATGACTTTTCTAATTCCTAATGAAAATAGCCAACCCAATCCTAGTCCTCACGACACTAACCCAATTGAAAGCCAAATTATGGCAATGACTACCAAAGAAGATTTGCAGCAAGAATTAGACTCAGTTCGCGCTAATTACCAAAAATGGCAAGCCAAAGACGATCAGACTGCAATAACAACACAAACTAGACTGGCGCAAATTATTCATCTCCGTGCTAATCAAATAGGAGTTCAACTAACGTAACAGTAGTAACGCTACTACTAAATACTATTAATGGCTCTTAACCTTGTAATCGATTGAAAATATATATAGGGTTAGAATTACTTGAAGGAAGTTTTCATTTGACAATACTTCGCCAATTTACGAAGGTAAGTTGATGTATTAACTTCCTTTTGTCTAAGGCTTGGCAAAGATAATAAATCCTAAAATTTACTCCAAGATTTCCTGCAAGATTATTTTCTGTATTGTCCGCAGTATAGAGGGTTTGCGACTCCAAGCTACCTTTTAAGCTAAACGCTCATATATGGTGTTTTTTGGCATTTCTGCTCAAACTTTTGTAGGCTATTATTTTTGCAAAGTATTGCCCTATTACATAAAATTTTGTCCCACCACTGATAAATATAATGTAGTAGTAAGTCATAATTCATTTTAAGAAAAGTATCTAATTAACAATTCATGAGACCTAAAGTTAAAGTTTTACTTGCTTTAATTCCCTTTTCCTTTATCCTTGGCAGTTGCCAAAAAGAAGACTTATCAGCAGCTAAATCATTTGGTGATTTATCCCAATCTTTAGCAATTGCCAATGAAACAATATCGGCTGATATTTATGCTTCCTGTGCCCGATCCGCAACTTGGGAAGCTTTGGGAACACAGCAAAGTAGAATAAATAGCAAAGATCGTTTGGATAAATGCGACGAAATTTACCTTCCGAATTCACAAAATACTGAAATAGCTGGCAGCGTTTTAGTCAACTATGTTGCAGCAGTTGGAAATTTAGCCACTGAAAATGATAACGGCTTTACTCCTCAGTTAAATAAAATTTCAGATGGTTTAGGAAAGCTTAATATTGATGAAAATGCTCGCACAGCAGGGGTTAAAATTGCTGACTTTATTACTAATCTTCTAGTTACGGATTTTCGGCGAGATAACTTGAAAGTTGCTATTGTTTGCACAGATCAAGATATTCAGAAATATTCTACTGATCTGTCCGATTTCATTGAGTCATCTTATGTAAAGTCTTTGCTCAATGAAGAAATTACGCAGATTCAGGAAAATTATGGTTTCTACATAAGTGAGGTAAATAGAAGATTACTAAAATTATCAAACCTAGAAGATAATCTACAAGATTTTAGCACACTTCAGGCACAACAGACTTTATTAGAGGCAGAAGAACGAGCAGAAATTACCAAGGTAATTGAACGTAAAAAACAGGGTTCAGCCTACGTAGCTGCTATTCGTTCTACCGCAGAATTTCACCGCAAATTGAAGCGTATTTTCAATAAAGATCGGGAAGAACTCTCATCAGACCAAATTCAAAAATGCAATAAATATCGCTCTAAAAAGGAAAGCCTAAGTTTTCAAAATACCGAGAAAGAATATGATGTTTGGAATCAAGAAATTACCACATCAGAGTTAAAGCAAGCCAAGAAAGTAACCAAGGAATACATTGACAAAGTTACTCCTCTATTTAATGAGATTCAAGATTAATTATTAAGTCAACCGTTTGTAAATAAAAGAAAGAGGACTTATGACTACTGAACTAAATATAGATCATTTAAAAGAGATTCATGATCAACTAACTAATACAATTAAATTTCTCAGTGAAGAGGCTGGCAAAGCTCGTGACGATGGGAGAATTGATAGCACAAAATTTATACAGGCAAAAGATAAATGGGGCAAGTTGGAAACCAAAGCAATTGAACTACAGGGTTTGATCGATGGGGTAAAACTAGGTTCTATACTCAATAACGATGTTAATAGTTCTTACTCACAAATTCTGAAGGCCACAAATAGTCTACAAGAAGCTGCTAAAAAGATTGAGAATTTTGAAGATTTTTTATCAGAAATAGCTAAAGTTATTGATATTGTTACTAGCACCATCAAAGCTATTAAACCGATGGGCTTCTGACTTTTCGTAATTAAAACATTTACCAGGTAAGTAATTTACTGGATATTAGACAAAAAGTCTTTTCATCAGGCAGTTGAGGTTGCGATTGCAGTAGCGCTTTGAAAAAATCTCCATATCGATTTTCATCCTGACACCAACTCTCAAACTTGCGGAACAGGGGATAAATTTGGTGTTCTGGATGTTTTTCCATGTGGCGATACACCAAAATATAGCACCAGTAGCCAATTTTCTCCGATAGGTATACATAAATAGCCTATTGAGGACATCAGTTAAATTATTGAAAGTAAATTGTGAGAAATAAACTTATCGTTCATCGTTTCAGTAGAGTTAAAATGCCTATTGCAAAATCAGTTTTGTTACCACTCAACTGAAATGTGTCTGAACATGAGTATCAGAAAAACATAAATAAATACTTATATCTTTCATAGTTATATATGAATTAATAGTTAAATAATCTTAGGAGAAATAAAAATACCTGGATTTACATCGGCAGTGGTACTTGCTGGATAGACTGATGCAGATCCTCTCTAAACCTAGAATAACAATCTTTTAGGTGGAATTGGCAGGCACCCTAAGTCGGTGGCTGTCCAGAAACCTTGCGCTTGAAAATGAAGGAAGCAACAATGAGTAGCAATCTCGCCATCAAACTGCGTTCTGGAACTCAACAAGCCCACATATCAGCAGAAAATGTGGGATTCATGAAATGTTTTCTACAAGGAGTGGTGGATAGAGACTGCTTTGCCAAGTTCTTAAGTAACTTGTATTACGTCTACAGCGAACTAGAAGCGGCATTAGATAGCCATGTAAAGCATCCTGTAATTAGTGCGGTTTACTTTCCTGAACTTAATCGCCAATCCTCGCTCGAAAAAGACATGGTGTTCTATTATGGGGATAATTGGCGAGAGCAAATTACACCCTCACCTGCTTCTCAAAAGTATATTGACCGCATTCGGGAAATTTCTGCTAGTGAACCGACTTTATTGCTAGGTCATGCCTACACTCGCTACATGGGCGATCTTTCTGGGGGTCAAATGCTACAAAAAGTTGCTCAGTCAGCCCTGAAGCTTTCTGGCTATGAAGGCACGTCCTTTTACAATTTTGAGCAAATTCCTGATAAAAAGGCATTTAAGGATAAGTATCGTCAGGTATTAAACGCGCTACCTATTGATGATGCAGCAGCAGAACGGATTGTTGCAGAAGCTAATAATGCCTTTGGGTTTAATTTGCAGATGGCTCAAGAGTTAGAGGGAAGTCTAATTAAAGCACTCGGCCAAGTCCTGTTTAATAGTCTAACTCGTTCACAGAATTCAGGTAGCACTGAAATAGGTGCGGCTAATTAAGTTTATCATTTGTTATTTGTCATTTGTTATTTGTCATTTGTCATTTGTGATTGGGCATGGCTTAAGAATTAATCAATAGTTCTTCTTCCCCTGCCTCCCCTATCCCCACTCCCCACCCCCCTCATTCATTGGAAAGCAACTCAATGGTTTTTTTATTACCTGGTGTCAAGTTCGATCTGGATCTGATTCAAAAGTACGACACTCGCGCACCTAGATATACCAGTTACCCGCCCGCTACAGAGTTAAGCGAAACATTCACCGAAACTGATTTTAAGGCCGCGATCGCAGCATCAAATCAACGCCAAACTCCTATGAGTTTATATTTCCACATCCCGTTTTGCCAAAGCGCTTGCTACTTCTGCGGCTGTAACACAGTAATTTCCAACAACAAGAATATTGCTAAACCTTATGTGGAGTCTTTGGTTCAAGACATTAAAAACACCGCAGCTTTAATCGATCCAGACAGGAGAGTGTTGCAAATCCATTGGGGAGGCGGTACTCCTAATTACTTGGATCATCACCAAGTAGAATTTTTATGGAAAAACATCAATCGCTATTTCAACATCGATCCACAAGCAGAAATCTCAATTGAGATTAATCCCCGCTATATTGATAAAAACTACATTTTCTTTCTCAGAGAAATAGGGTTTAACCGCATTAGTTTCGGCATTCAGGATTTTAATAGCAAAGTTCAAGTAGCTGTAAATCGTGTTCAGCCAGAAGAAATGCTCTTTGATGTCATGAGCTGGGTTAAAGAAGCTAAGTTTGAGAGTGTGAATGTTGACCTAATTTATGGTTTACCCTATCAGACCCGTGAGACATTTCAAGAAACGCTGAAAAAGACAATTGAATTAGATCCTGACCGAATTGTTGTCTTTAACTTTGCCTATGTTCCCTGGCTCAAACCGACGCAAAAGAATATTCCTCAAGAAGCGCTACCACCAGCCGAAGAAAAGTTAGATATTCTGAAAATGACTATTGAAGAATTGACGAGTAACCAATATTTATTTATTGGGATGGATCACTTTGCGAAAACTAATGACGAACTAGCGATCGCTCAACGCAATGGCACTCTCAAGCGCAATTTTCAGGGCTACACTACCCACGCAGAGACAGAATTGTTTGGTTTTGGTTCTACATCCATCAGTATGCTAGAAGATGCTTATGCTCAAAATCACAAGGAATTAAAAGATTACTATCAGACAATTGCATCGGGTAATTTACCTGTTAGCAAAGGTGTCAAGCTTAGTCACAATGATATTATCAGAAGGGATGTAATCATGGGTATTATGTCTCACTTTCAGTTACACAAGGAAGATATTGAAAACAAATATCAAATCAACTTTGATGAATATTTTTCTGAGGAGTTAGAGGCATTAAAACCACTAGAAGCTGATGGTCTGGTCAGTTTATCAAAAAATCAGATCCAGATTACAGACATCGGTCGATTACTAGTCAGAAATATTGCTGTTATATTTGATACCCACACAAAAATGCGAGAGACAAAATTCTCTCGTGCTATTTAAAACAGCCGCAAATCATTGGTGAAATTTTGCAGCCTTTAGATCCCCGATTTATTAAAGAAATTGGGGATCTAATTTTTCACCATCACATTTAATTTTTAAATAAGAATGTACAAAATTAAATTTATTAAATATGAATTGTCTAACTTGATGGACAAACAGTTTTTATACATCTCTAAAAAGTTAGATTATGTAATTATATCTTCAGATAGATATATCAAAATTTAGATTACCAATTTTTCTAATAAATCGAAAAATATGTTATTTTCAGTGACCTCGTTATTTACAGCATTTACGGCTGTTATGAGGTACAGTAGCAGCAACTGGCAAACCAGTTTCTTAAATGTTGAGGATTTATTAAATCGAGTGCAACTGAGATTAGTTTGTCAACCATTTCTGTTGTAGTTGGA
>NZ_JADEXT010000066.1:0-23489 GCF_015206985.1 Nostoc sp. LEGE 12447
GTCCTGGGTGAGTCTCCCAATGGAAATCTCCTCAAAATTAATAAAATTAACTTCTATGATTTTTCTGGTCAGACATTCAATGATCAAGATTACCGAAAACTGACTATCGAAACCTCAGCTTCTAAAAGTAGAGATGCTGTATTTTTGAATGGTGAACCCTTGGGAGTATTGCACTTCAAAAAAGACAAAGACGCGCTCAGACAACTTGGATTGCTCAAAACCGGAAAACTTACACACGCCGACGCTATTATTCAAAGTAATTTCTCTGTGATTTGCGCTCAAATTGACCCTAATACCGTTGAATATCCTACTATTTGGACGAAGGAATTTCAGGCTTTTGGGACTCAATCAGTTAATCCTCAACAACAAGAGATGATTGAGAGTAGTGCGAAAATTCTACATCATATTAAAGAACGTCCTACTTTCTTATTTTCGACAGAATCAAATAAAAAACTCGGAGTCATGGGCTTGGCTGTTGACAACCAGAAAGCTGAGACTGTGACAAAATGGTTAACTGCTCAAAAAGTTGAATGGCAGCAAGTACCAATAGAAGATGTTATCAGGGAAACTAAAAAAGGTCTAGCTGTATTTAACTTGGTTGATAGCTCCATCCCTGCCAAAACTTTAGAGAGCATGGCCAAGAAATTTGGGGCTGTGATTGAAACGGATAGTGAGTATCAACAAAGGGTTAATTCCCTCGCCACACGACCGCAGTTTTTGAAACCACCAGAACAAACAGCACAATCCCAGAAGGAGCAAAGCCGACATTCCACTCCACCCCAAGATATTCAAAATGTCGCCCCAAGAGCCATCAAAGGTAAACCAATTCCCATGAACTACCCTTTAATGATGCATGGTGACACTAATCCAATACTAGTAGATACTTGCATTGATGCGATGAGAGGATATGGTCGAACTCATACCACCAGAGATTATCAACCATACAAACAGTATGGGTTTAAGGAAGGGGATATTGCTCTGGCGACAGGCATTGATAAGCAAGTCGCCTTTCGAGTGGGTAAGCAGTATCAAATCACACCCTCTATGATTGCTGACCCCGTTTATCAACAGCAGTGGGCTGATATGGAAAAGCACTCGCCCAAAGCATTACCAGAACTGTTCACGGGCAAAGGGCAGGTGTGGGGACTACATCTTGAACCCTTGGGGGATTATGTGGAGGGTTTTATAGTCCCGTTTCCTGAACCACAAAACAGAGCCTCACCTAACCAAACAGTCCAAACTCAATCAGTCACTATTGATGACTTGAGAAATTGGTACAATGCCGCAGATAAGTTAGGGAAGCCGGAGAATTACAAAAAACGCATTGTAGAAGTGGCTTATGGGTTTAAAGCTGGTGAGCAATTATCAGCCGAAGCTTTGACAGTAATGAATAAAGATACATTTGAGCTTGAAAGAATCAGTCGGTTGACTCAAATTGCTCAAAGGATTGGCATGGTCTGGGGTAAGTCTGATGAAAATGGTACTCAAGTTCAAGGAAAGATTTATGACTTGGCTTTCAATACCCAGCAGAGGGATTTAACTATTTCGCAGAAAAATGGAGAGGTAATTTTAAACTTGCAATCTGGTCAGGTGCAGACTAATAAACTAACTCCACAGATATTGCAAACTTTTGAGGATGCTAATAATCAAATTGATAAAATATTAGCTAAATCCCAAACACAAAAAATAGATTTCCAAAGATAGGTTTATCTGCCTCCGGCAAGGCAGAAGGCAGTTCTTGCTGGAGGAAAGAATAAGTTTTGAATTTTGCCTTTTTGCCTTGGTAACTTGGGTTTAAGATCCCCGCTAAATCGTAGATTTAGCAGTCTACAATTACTGTTATTGCCAGAATCCTGTGTTGTTGACCTTCTGCCTCCTGCCTCGTTCAATAAAAATACGTATTTATAGGCTTTTCAACGAGTCAAAGCCAAAAATCAAAACTTAATTTAGAATCTCAAAAACATTGCTCTATCTCTAACCTATACCAACTGGCTGTGATTCATGAGTAACAGAGCTAGGCTTCATGGGTGCAGGATGTTTGCTCTCTTGAAGATGAGTTACTTCAAGAGAGCGAATCAACTCTCGAATGACATCAGTTGCTGGTCTGCCTGTGATTGCACAATAGCGTTCAAGCTTTTCACTCTCAGTTGATGCGAGATTTATTGTGATTCGTTTGATAGCCCATTTTTTATTCATAACTTGTTCGGATTTTTAAAAGTTGAGAAATTAAACGGACATTGCACTCTAGCAATGGTTGATAAATAACAATTATTAACTCGATTCATACTTGCCTTGCGGTCATACTATTATAAACATAAGTTTTTTAAGGTATTTACGTATAATCAAAAACTTCACCAAGAAATCACTTATGTGAATTTCAGATACAATTTTGATTTGGGATTGGAATGATCTTCCCAAATTAAGCTAAAGCTGTAAGGCAATTGCAAAATTCAAAATCTGAAGACCAGTGATTTCTCGGTAAAGGTATGTGTAATTCTAAAGAAATTATTAAGGGAATACCCAGGTAAGATGGGTAGAAATTGGGTAGTTCTGCGCTATTTTTACCCAAGCGATTGAGCGATAATTATGTGTATAAAAAGCGCTGGCAAAGATTTTAAGCTGGCATTTAATAAACTGCAATATAAAACAGAGCCCTGGATTTTTACAGGGCTTTTTAAATTGAAAACTCAGTTTTCGAGTTTAAAAAAGTGAATGATGGTTTGATTGTGTGTAAGGATTCAGAAGTCAGGAGTCAGAATTCAGGAGACAGCCAGCCAAAACATTTCAAGATTTGATAGTTTGGCAAGGTGATACTTCAGGATTAATGCTTCAACTTGAGAAGTTAGTAGGTTATGCTAATTCCATTCTGAATTCTGAATTCTGACTCCTGAATTCTTACGATTGTATCTTTTACAGACAAATGAAAGCGAGTTTTAATTAGCTGGATTGGAGTTGAGTACAAGATCAAGTAAAGTACGAGCAGGTTGTGATTTAAATAGTGCAGCTTGGTGGTCACTATAAGCACGAACTAGGCGATTAAGCGTGTTAGCACCAGTTTTGGCTTTTTCAATTTCTTCACCTCTGACAATTTCGCCATCAAGCATCTGCTCAATCACAAGTTTAATATCACCAGCTTCAAGGCGGACTTTTTGTAGCTTTTCTAAAGTGCTAAGTAAGGTTTTGAGTGAATTTAGGATTTCGTCACTATCTGGGGCATTTTCCACTGACTCAGCGATCCCTTGAGTTTGTGTTCCATCTGGAAGTGTCAGTAATTCAGTAGTAGATGTTTTAGGTTTTATCTCGGATTCGCTTGCCATTAGTCCTAACTCAAGAAATCTTTCTGAGTGTATCGCTTAATTGAGCTTTAGTTTAGTATGAGTTTTAGGGAGTAGCAGAGTCAGGTATGTTGTAAATTAGCCTCGGCGAAACAGAGCTTCTAGATAAACCTGGGAAACACGGCGATCTCCATCAGCATTTTGCAACAGAAACAGTGAGATAGCTGCGGTAATAAGGCGATGTTCATCCCAATCAGGATGCTGTTCTAGATAGCTGTTTAAAGACTGATGTAGTGTTTCAGGAAGATTAGTCAAGATGTTTTGGGTTGAGTTCATGCGAATCAAAGCTTCCGAAAAAGCAAATCAATAGGGACAATAAGCCAGAGGTGATGCAGTAGTTGTCCTGTTTCACCCCATTCTTTGGTTGTCAAACCACCTGTGCTAGTAACTGAATAATTTTATACAGTTGATGTTCAAGATGGAATAGACGGCAAAGGCTAGTCGATTTATTGTGTGCTGACTGGCTCGGTTTGTCAATGTTGCAAAATATTAAACATAAATATAGAAAAAATAAATAATTACGTGAAAGCTAGGGTTAGAGATAGATTTTCTTTACGCAACTTAACAATAACTCCGTAAGACAGACTGATAGCTACAGTCATGACAAAATCCCCAGTGGATGAATAGAAGCCAATTATCTTGTCAAACAACTGTGGAAAACAGTAGAAGTAGCTGTGGAAAGTCTGTGGAATCAGTTAGAAAAAGTAGAGCTAATAATAAGAATTGCAAAAAGTTCTAATGTAAGCTCTGCGATTGTCAGGGGCTGAAAATACAGTAGATCCTATGCTACAGACAAATCTTTGGCTCAGTGACGACTCAAGTGGAAAAATTATTTTCGCGTCATAGTGGAATAACCTTGTGTGTAATTAACAACTTCCTTTGACGGTTACAAATCAAAATCAAGGCTGAAGGTTTCTGGTTCAGAATCTTCTTCTTTCTCTTGTGCCAATGGAGTTGAAGTCATTGAAGGAAGTTTGTTCAACTCATTAGTAATCGGCGTGAAAGCTACTTGTTGTGTGGCTAATCCAGCCTTGATGAAAACAAAATAGCAATCAATAATAAAGTAAAGCGTCTCCAGGTAACTTTTACCTAGTTGTTGGGACTCTACAAATATGCGTTTTTGATAGTTTTCTTTAAGCCGAATTTTTATCGGAGCTAAGTCTTGTTTATTTGTCATTGTGATCAGTTAAGAGATGTAGTAGGCGAATTCTTGGCAGAAATGGCTTTTGCCATTTGTAGAAGCCCAAAGACATTAGCTTCCACCGGGTTGTCCAGTATTTTGAACCCGTTCTTCTCTAAAAGCTTCTTAAATCCGGGTAACAGGCAACCTCCACCAATCGCCCAGATTTCATCCCCTTGGTGTTTAGCATCAAGCGTCAGATTCACCACTTTCTTCAAGTATTTTTCATACCAATCTTTTAAGCAAGCGGTGTAAACATCTTTGATATCGATGTCACGGCTGTACTTGGTATGTCCCATTTCCAGACAAAATCGGATCTTGGATGCATCCCCGATTTTTCCGCCATTTAAATGCTTCATCTTTTGGGAAATATCATTTATGAGAACTTCTACGCCTGTGGGGTAGGCGGTGTGAACTTCTCGTTTCCCTTGGTTGTAACGAGAATACAGAGTCGTGCCATTGCCAAAATCTAAAATGGTTAATTTTTTCGGTAGTTGATGCCCAAACAATGCACCCATCCCTTCTAGTACGACTTTCAGGACTTCTACTTTTACTTCTGATTGTTTGCCAGCAAGTATTGGCTGATATTCTCCATTGAGTACTTTTTGCAATTCGTCAGCTAGACCAACATCATGTAAGCTGACGACTAATTTTAAATGCCAAGCCTTACGGTGTGGTAGATGTGCCAATGCACCGAATAAAGTCAATAATGCGTTGTTGACTTTGTTTTCATTGTTATCAGTGTTTCGGTCAAAATAATTTCCTGTACGGAAAGCTGATTCTCCAACTGTGTAAGCACTACCGTTAAAAACGACCCTCCCTGGTACGTCTTCCATCTCGGCATTGGTTATATAGCTGGGGACACGAACAACTTCAAATCCATCGACTAAAAGTTTTAGGCTTCCATAGCCGTTATCAAAGCCAGCAGGAAAAATTTTTTGCAAGGTGTGAATGTTAGACATAGGGGACGAGTCAATACGGTTTGATTAAAAAAGTTATCTTGATAAATAATAATAATTGTTAACGCAAAGATTTTCTCTTGCTCCTCGGCTTCAGCCTGAAGAACTTATCATAACCTCTTGGGGGCTAAGTGGGGTAAAACCTCACTCAATCGAATGTACCCCATACAGCCCCCATACAGCCCCTATATAGGAGTCAAATTTTGTTCAAGCCCCTAAATAATCTTGGGGTACACAAAGCCCCCATATAGCCCCCATGATTTTTTTGAAATCTTTTCGATCAACGCAGCAAAAATTAATTTAGATCATCGTTGACTGCTTGATTTATACTTTAGTGTTAATCTTTTGTCGAAAAACAATTCAGTTTTGATCTTTAACTTCTTGTTGACTATGTAACGAGTGCGTTACTACTTGCTTACATGTTCAGCTTTCTCAACTGAATTATCATTCACACCCAGAGTCAATTCCAAAGGAGTTCTTTGGGGGTAAGCTTTTACTACTTGTCGATAAACATCATAATTAGTAGGCAGTGTAGTAGTGAGAATTACCCACTCCATAGGTCAATTTGTACTTTACATTCTTCACCAATTCAGGTTTACCTACCTCTTCTTGAGGTCTTTTACGTTGTTCAACTCCATCAACACTTGGCCGCAACGGTAAAGTAGGCCACCATAAGCCTCGGTCATCTGGGCCAACAACTGCTCCTGGCGGTTTCAATCCATTCCGATTCAACACTGAAGTATTCGCAAAGATTTCAATACGTGGCTGTGGTTGACTTGTTAGGTTATTCGCATACTTGACTTGCCAGGAGTAACTGGTGAGTGCTGTAGCTTCATACTGTTCAGCAGTAGTAGTGCTGCAACTAGTTAGTATCAGTGCCGTTAGTGCAGTTATTATTGAGGGTAAAAATCTCATTTGCATTATCAATCGTAAATATCTTTCACCAATCACTCTTGAAGAGGGAGTGTGCCATCATTCCTGCCAAGGTAAAGGTATCGCTGTTGTTGAAAGTACTTCCCTTGCTTGCAGCCTAATCGCTGTTTGCTCACAGTTGGGGCATTTTACTTTTGTGAAAATTACTTAAGGTCGTCCTTTGTACTCGCCCATTACGGGATCTCCGGTGTACTCGCTGATTATCCCCTGCTTGCAGTGATAGCACTCGAATATTACACGCCCTACCTCCGAGTTGCAATCCAGGAATTGCAGTGCTGACAGGGTTCTGGCGGTAATTCTGGTTCTTCGGGGCGGTCTTGAAAGGGTATATGAGGTTTGGTTGCTGGTGGTGAATCTATTTTTTTCTTGTTGCGCTTGCCAGTCACCTGCGGCTCAACTTTTGGCGGCTTCATGGGTTTTTCCTCGACAGGGGGATAGTCAGGCTGTTACTGAGTTTTGAGTTATTCATCAACTAAAGTCAAATCAGATTTAACAGATGAGGTAATGGGTTTGGGCTGTTGCTGTTTTGATGGTTTAGATGGACGTTGGGTTGATTTCAATTTAATTTTGTTTATTTCTCAATCCTTAAAAAATGTGTCGTATTTTAAAATACGACAGAAATAGGTGACAAATACAAATGCATGATATACATTTTTCAAAAGCTTAATGTCGAATTTCAAAATCCGACAAAAAAACTGATATGAAGCAGATAGTTCTCTCACTGATAGCTAACGCAGGCGGTGTAGGTAAAACTACACTCAGTGTACACCTTGCATACGAGATAGTTCGGCGTGGCTTTTCTGTAGCAATACTTGACTTAGATCCACAACGCTCTTTAGATGTGTTTTGTGGGATACCACCTGCTGAAGTATCTAATACTATAGTCAAGGCATTATCCAAAGATTTTAAGGGGGATTGGAAATTAATTTCGGTTTGGGAAGAATCAAAAATTCAAGTCTGCCAAGGACATCCATTAATGGCTGAAATGGCCAACGAATTAGTAATTAGGAAACGAGGAGAGTACACACTTAGCGATCGCTTAAAAAACTACCCATTACCTCATAACTTAGTGATCTTGGATTGTCCGGCCACATTGGGAATGCTGAATGTTAATGCTTTAGCCGCTTCAACTCACATATTAGTTCCAGTGCAATTAGAAATGAAAGCGATTTCTGGTTCAGCAGAATTGGTAGAATGGTGCATTTCAACCAGCGATGAGTTACAGTTATCACCTCGTCCACCAATTTTAGGGTTTGTGCCAAGTATGTATGATGATACCGTAGCGATGCACAGACAATATCTAGAGCAATTACCAGAAATCACTGAACATTTACAATTAAAACTTTACCCCAAAGTTCGTAGTTCCAATGAATTCAAAAATGCTAGCGCTCACGGGCTACCTTTACAAAAATACCGTCCTAAACATCCTGCTTGTAAAGATTTTAAGCAAATTACAGATGATTTAGTCGCTTTAATTAAGGAGAAAAAATAATCGTGGCTTTGCCTAAAATTGCTAGTAGATTTAGTAGTGCAGTTCAAAAAACTGAGCAAGAACAAAAAATTGCTGAACTTCAAATAGAAATAGAAAGACTCAGAACCGCACAATCTCCTGAATTAGAGAATGAACTGCAAAAACTCCGAGAACAACTTCAACATCAATCAGGAGAAGTACAAGTTGATTTAAATCTCATTGACCCGAATCCTAATCAGCCTCGGCAGACAATTACACCAGAATTAATACAAGCAAAAGCACGATTACTCAAAAAACACGGGCAGATTTCAGCAGTCATTTTAGTCAGACAGAGTAATGGTCGTTACATACTGTTAGATGGGCAGCTACGTACAGAAGGAGCTAAATTACTAGGCTGGTCAACTATTCGTGCAGTAATAGTGGCAATGCCTAATGACTTAGATCAATCTGCATTATTAACTTTTCTTGGCTTTGAAGACTTGAATCCTTTAGATAAAGCAGAGGCAGTATTTAAAGAAGTAATGAAGTCCGCTAATTTGTCAATGGATGAAGTTTCCACAATGTTGGGAACGGTAATTAAAAGAATAGAGAGAAATGGAAATAGTAAAGAGCTAGCAAAATTGATGGCTGTTAGCGTCGATGAACAGCAACAGGGCTTAGAACTACTGGAAATTACAGGTAAAGAACAGAGTCTACTGCTAGTGCTGCTAGAGTTGGGGTTAAATCCTAGTTCTGTGAAAGCTAATCTAATGCCGATGCTTTATCTGCCTGAAGATTTAAAACAGGTCATCAGGCAGCATGGACTCAAAGGCGCTCATGCTTTAGCATTGGCAACTCTATCTGCCAAGGCATTAGACATCTCCGAAAATCAAGCAGCATCAGAACGGATTGCAGCAACAGATGAAGTCTTAAAGAAAAATCTGACAGTAACAGAAACTCGTGAACTGGTTAGAAAAATTAAGATCAAGTATTTAAAGCCAAATGAACAAGAGTTAAAAGAGGTAAAAATAATATTTCAAAAAGTTAATGGAATTTCTGGAGATTTGCTTAAAAAAGCTAGTAGTAAACAACTTCACGAAATGCGCTCTCTTTTTCAGGAGAAATTACAAGAAATTGACAAAGTTATTGCTACAAGTAAATAAATTCAATATTCTTACTTTTACTTTTACAAATTGTTTCATAGAAGTAAGTTAATCGGAGAAATTAGGGTGAGTTTTCGATGACACTAATACTGGGTGTGTAGCTTAGTATTTATGTACTATACTTCATTGAATTCCAGTATTATATACAATAATGTGCTGTGCGGCATCTGAATCATAAGCAATGTCCACTCCTCCTAATCTTTCCCCTCAACAAGTAAGCGCCTTTCCTCAACACGAAACAATCACCGGAGTCGTAGAACGCCTAACTTTTTACTCTGCTGAATCGGGTTACACTGTGGCAAGGCTGACCCGTCCCCGTAGCACCGAACTGACAACAATTGTTGGCAGCTTTGCTAACATCCAGCCAGGGCAGACTTTACAGCTAACTGGGTTCTGGCGTGACCATCCACAATTTGGGCCACAGTTCCAAGTAGTCAACTACAAAGAAACCAAACCAGCCACTCTCACCGGAATTGAGAAATATTTAGGCAGTGGACTCATAATAAGGTGTTGGGCCAGTAACAGCCAAACGCATCGTAGCTCACTTTGGACTTGAAACCCTCGATATTATCGAAAACCAGATCGAGCGATTAGTTGAAGTTCAGGGCATTGCTAAAAAGCGGATTACTTTAATCAAAAACGCTTGGTCAACTCAGAAAGCCATCAAAGAAGTGATGGTATTTCTCCAAGGGCATGGTGTTTCTACCACTTATGCTGTGAAGATTTATAAGCAATATAAGGATGAAGCGATCGCTACAGTAACCCATAACCCCTACCAGCTAGCAGCCGATATCTATGGGATCGGCTTTCTGACTGCTGACAAGATTGCGAGAAATATAGGAATTGCCCCGGATTCAGAATTTCGTTACCGTGCGGGGATTATCCATTGCCTAAGTGAAGCTGCCGAAGATGGTCACTGTTACCTGCCACAAAGCGAACTGATTGAGTCGGTAATCAAACTGCTGACAACCGAATCTCATCAGCCCACAGAAGAAGAGGTTACGATCATTATTAAAGATATGGCTCTGGCAGACGAGCTGATTAGAGAGCGGGATGAAGAAAAAAGGCTACTTTGCTATAAGCCGACTTACTTTCATACGGAACAGAATTTAGCTCAACTGATACGCCAACGCTTGGAAAATCCTGTTGGTACTGACATTGAGCGTGTGCGTGATTGGATTGAGCGCTTTACTGCTAGCCGGAAAATTCAGCTTTCAGAACAGCAACGCCAAGCTGTAGAAACAGCAGCCTATTCCAAAATCATGATCCTCACTGGTGGACCTGGCGTTGGAAAGACCTTCACAACTCACACCATTGTCAGCCTGTGGAAAGCAATGGGTAAATCTATTGCGTTGGCTGCACCAACTGGACAGGCTGCTCAACGCTTAGGTGAAATGACAGGGCTGGAAGCTAAAACTATTCATCGGTTGTTAGAATTTGACCCCCGCTCAAGGGGTTTCAAGCGCGATAGCGAAAATCCTTTGCCTCACACGGCAATTATCGCTGACGAAGCTTCGATGCTTGATTTGTTTCTGGCTTACTCCTTGGTTAAAGCAGTATTGGCTGGCGCTCTACTATTGTTGGTGGGTGACATTGATCAGTTACCATCTGTGGGCCCAGGTCAAATACTCGCTGACTTGATCAATTCTGGGCGAGTTCCCGTGGTGCGGTTGACCCAGGTATTTCGCCAAGCCCAACAGAGCGCAATCATCTCTGCTGCTCACCAAATCAACCGGGGACAGTATCCCACAATCGAGCCAATCTCCGACAATCCTGTGTCTGATTGTCTGTGGCATGGTGGAGGTCATCAGCCTGAACATGGAGTGCAAGCAATCTGCGAGTTGATTACAGACTTGCTCCCTCGACTAGGTTTTAATCCTGCCACTGATGTCCAAGTGCTTTGCCCGATGACACGGGGAGTTGTGGGTACTCGCAATCTTAATACCGTGTTGCAGCAGTTGATTAACCCACCCAGCCCCAGCAAGGTGGAGATTAACAGAGGTGGGAATTTGTTACGCGAGGGAGATGTCTGCGACAAGCCGCTAAGAGCGTCTACGCATTATCCAGTTGACCAACGACTACAACCGCGAAGTCTTCAACGGTGACTTAGGAATAATCCTCACCATTGATACTGTCGAGCAGGAAGTTACAGTACTGTATGGTGAGCGGACTGTGGTTTACGATTACGCTGACCTGAATGAAATTGCCCTTGCCTGGAGCATTTCGATTCATAAAAGCCAGGGGTCAGAATATACGGTGGTGATTTTGCCAATCTATATGCAGCACTATATGATGTTGACCCGGAACCTGTTTTACACCGGGCTGACCCGTGCCAAGAAGTTAGCGATCGTGGTTGGAGCAAAAAAAGCGATATCTCTGGCGGTGCGCTCTACTGATGACCAAAAGCGCTACACAAGGTTAAAGCAGAGGTTACTTTAGGTAGGACTGCATTGGTGATATGTTTTGGTTCTTCAAAATAGAAAACTTTATTGAGCTATTTGATTTATACTTTTGAATCTCCTGGTTTAAAAAAGTCGAAAAGTTTGTATGTCCAGCCTGAGTTCCGACATGGTTCGCATCTATTTGCAAGAAATTGGTCAGTATCCTTTATTAAAGCCAGAGGAAGAAATCGCTTATGCAAGACTTGTACAAGAAATGATTGTCATTGAGCAATCTAAAAATGAACTCACTCAACAGCTAGACCGCGAACCAACAATGACAGAATTAGCCAACGCTGTTGAAAAAACCGAAGCACAAGTCCGAGCAGCACTACACCTTGGTCAAAAGGCTAAACAAAAAATGGTGACAGCTAACCTGCGACTAGTAGTTTCTGTTGCCAAGAAATACCAGAACCGCAATTTGGAATTCTTAGATTTGATTCAGGAAGGAGCAATTGGCTTACAACGGGGTATAGAAAAGTTTGATCCCAACCGGGGCTATAAGCTATCGACCTACGCCTACTGGTGGATTCGTCAAGAGATTACACGCGCGATAGCAGAACAATCGCGCACTATTAGATTGCCTGTTCATCTCACTGAAATACTTACCAAAATTAAAAAAGTACAGCGAGAAAGCTTTCAAAAACTCGGTCGTCATGCCACTGCCGAAGAAATTGCATCAGCATTAAACATAAGCACAGATAAGCTTCGAGAATATCTCACTGCTTCTCGCACAGCCATTTCTTTAAATAAACAAGTGGGAGATGAAAAAGAGACAGAATTGGGCGAAATTTTAGCCAGCGATGCCGCTTCACCAGAAAAACTCCTTAGCCAAGAACTTCTATCGCAAGATGTAGCTAAATTCTTAGAACCATTGACACCTATACAGCGTCAAGTGTTGACTTTAAACTTTGGGCTAGAGAACGATCAGCATTTCAATCTAGCTCAGATTGGCCAACAGCTAAACCTCAGCCGAGAGCGGATTCGTCAAATCCAGGTCAAGGCGATAAGTATTCTCCGCCATCGACAAAGCGATATGCAAGAGTATTTAATTGATTAAGTAGAATTACTTTCGTCAGATGATGCACGGATCTTGTAGAACTAAGACGAAAAACTATATTAAAGAAGTAAGTCCCCAACAGTAATCAGTCAATGCCCAGTAAAACAATTGATGTCCGAGAATACACCGTCAGAGCGCACAAACGAGAAATTCACACTCGCGTTTTCAACTTCGTATGTAAGCAATGCGAACAACCCACACAACGAGAAACCTTTGGTGTGCGACCGCTCTACTGTGAAAAATGTCGTCCGCCACAAGCACCCAAGAAATCAGTAGTCCCTCTTAGAAAACGGAAGCCCAGAGCTATGACTTATAGGAGTGATGAGAGTAAGCTAGGATAATTTTTTGTCAAAGATTGGTAGTCAGTGGTGGTGACTCAAAATCAAGCAAGAAAGTTGATTTCAGTCCCCACCTTTAACTTCGTATTCAACTCAAAAGCTTATTTTCCACCCCAGCATCAATCATTTTGGTTAAAGACTCAGCGTTAAATCTCGTCAGCGATTCCGCTAACTGCTGAAAATATCGGTATTGATAGATAATGGTAGATTATGTCTCTGTCCGGCGCGGCGACGGGGGTCTTCAAGAAGGGCAAAAGTTTTGATAATTTCGATTTCAGACACGATAATAGATGCAAGAAGTACGTTGACTGAATTTACTTTTTCTTTCGCCTTCTCGATTATGGATGCTGAAAAATCAACTGCATAGACTGTTTGGGCAATTTGTGACAGCAGCAATGTATTTTTGCCTGTGCCACAGCCAATTTCAACGACTGATTTATACCTCTTACTCATGAAGGTTTCTTTAGTAATGATTTGATCGAGATCGCGCGTCAGATTTTCATCAGCATCATAGGTGGTTGACCAATTATCGTATGCGGCTTGAACACTCATATTGACTTAAAAATGACTACATTTTGATGAGTAGAATTATCCTATTTTTACAGTTGATGCAAAATATTCCTATTGCACTGTTTGATCACAGAGCGCGATAGTCAGTAATGCTGCTGCCCCAAACTCAAGATTGTCCTAACATGGTTCCGAAGCATCCAATTGGTTAGATATCTAGCCCACAGGGAATAGCACCCTCAGTACTATCTGGTTTGGCGATCGCTAGGGCATCATTGAGTGGCACATTGAAGGTGATTGTCACCAGAATTGTCCCAACCAGATAAAGCAAGCTACCAAACAGGTCAACTTCAACATTATCCTCTCCTCCAAAAAATCGAAAAACTAAAATTAGGTTTCGACATGGATGAAGTAAATCATAGACGCGAGCCATGTAAGGTTTTCAGTAGTAGTCTATCAACCCAAAAATGCGCTTGTGAGGGCTGGGGAAAGGATAAGGGATTTAAAACCTTTACCCCGCTAAGTCACGAAAGCGAACTACTAGAACACCGATTCAGTAAAAGGCGAGGCTGTAAAACCTGATTTTTAGGCCATTTCAACCATAATTTCCTTCTTGCGCCTAAAAGAAACCCGAGTTTTTCGTCATGACTCTGAATACTGAATCGGTGTTCTAGGCTGATAGCGGGTATTGGGTTTATAACCACATCCCCGCTCACAGACGACAGCATCATTTGTTACAGTTAAAGTACCTGTTCGCCACCGGGATAACAGAAAGAAGAACGGGGAGCATAGAAGCCAAAGGTAATTTCAAGCGGTCGTCTTGGTCGTAAAGCATAGACAGGATGGCTTGGTTGAAGGAACTCCAAATCAACAATTTGCCAAGGGGTAACGATCTCTGCAACATAAGGATAAACACCACTGGAGAATGAACCATCGGTTTTTTTCGTGATGTATCGCAATTGACCACTAGCCACATTAGCAATGGTGTTACTGACCCTAGCAGTAGTGCGAATGATGGGAATACCGTTAGATTCGGTTGTAGCTATTAAGGTATTGCCATTAAGGCTCAGAGTTGTACGTCCCGGTGTTGCAGGAACGCCACGCTCTAAAACATATTTGATTACGGTAGAACTAGAGTTAAAGTAGTGAGTCCACCATCTACCGGGGTTTACACCGCCAGGGGCATCAAGGTTTTGGAGATCGGCACCAAGATAAGTCAGCGAGTACGCACCAAAGCCGGAAGTCTGCTCATCAGTATCGACTACATATTGGTTCATGAAGACTGCGCCCCTGTAGTTTGGTGTGAAACGATTTGGGACTAAGGACTTCACAGCGGTAGAATCTTCCGGAATCCAGCCGAAATATAGCATTCGACTATTAATAACCATCTGCGGGGCTGCAAGCTTGTTAGGTTCTTCAGCTTGTGCGGAACTATCAGTATTAGAACCAGTAATTAAATTGCCTAGTAGCGGTGTACTCCCTACTGAAGCAGCGCCAGTAATAAAGCCAGCGGTCTTGAGAATTTGGCGGCGAGAGAAATTATAAGACAATTTAAGCTCCTGCAATTCTGTTTTTGTTAACTTATTAATCCGACAGAGAGTATCCGCCTGTTTTGCATAGTGTTCTCTGCTCTTGTGATTTGAATTTAAAGATAAATAGGGGAGAAATAGGGGAGATAATTACAATTGCAGGAACAATTTTCAGCACCAAATAATTTGGGGGGATCAGGCTGGATCTGACCCGGTTGCGAGGTTAGGGTCATCCCAGAAGTATTTTGTATGTGCAGCCTGAACGAGAGCTAGAAAAACTCTTTGATGATTGGGATCGAGAATTGAAAGCTGAGGATGCCATTGCACAGCAATTGCCCAAGGATGGTGTTCATGCTCCACAGCTTCAATGGCTCCATCATCCCAAGCATGAGCAACAACCCGCCAACCAGGGGGTACTTTATCTACCGCTTGATGATGCCAAGAAACTACAAATATACGAGAATTCTGTAAACAGTCAGTTAAAAGGCTTTCTACATCTATCCTGACGAGATGTTCTGTAGGTAAACGTCGTCCAGATCCAGGCTCTAGACGATGTAATGCAGATGTACCGTAAACATCTGGAATGTGAGGAATTAGAGTACCCCCATAGGCGACGATGAGAATTTGTAAACCCCGGCAAATACCCAATATCGGCAGATGACATTCTAGAACAAACTTGCCAAGCTGCAATTCAAGTGATTTTTAAAAATTTAAAAAATAGTTAGGGAATTAAAAAATTATCAATTGAAAAATCAATTGCGGTTTGAGCCACAACCTAAACAACGCATACAAACAGAGAAAGCCGCTAGAAGTGAAACAATCTCAATAAATAATTGCAATGACAATGGAGCTAGAGCTAACCCCCAAATTAGAGAAATTGTCCCGCTAAACATCGCCGTAATGCGATTAATTTCATCTTGAGTCTTCCAAGCCAAGAAAAAAATTCCAAAACCTATTAATAATAAAAGCAAACTACTCATAAATCTATGCCCAGTTGATGGACTGATAGTCTATTAGGGGGATAATTACTAATCTTGCCAATCATACAGCAGTAATTGTATAGCAGGTGCTGCCGATCACTCTTATACAGATGTTTGTATTTAATTCATTCCACATTGCTTCCCCGCACGAAGGACATTTTTTTTGAACACAATCGAGTACTTCAAACGATGTTGCCTCTGGTTTTAGACTTTTCCTTGCCAAGTTTTTGCACCATTATTTCCCTACAAGGTCAAGATTACAGGATTTCTACTCTTCTCTAGTAAGTTTTGCCACGCTAGGTTAATACTGCATCCATCAATTCAAATACTGCATCTTTGGCCTTCCCCAAACAATCATAGATAGCTTGGCGGAATTTTTCTAGTTGTGTCAGGATCATCACGTCAATGATTTATCGATTACTTTCATTGACTTTACGGCAGTCAGTGTTACTGCTGACTGCTTTTCTCTAGCCTTTTAGTCCAAAGTCCAGCTTCAAAGAACTGGTGGAGAAAATGGGGCAGTGCATAAAGCAATTAGAAAAAAGGTTGACTGATTTAGAAGCCCAACAGCAGGATCTGCGGTGTTGTAGCTAGGTCTCTCTTTACCATCCACCACAAATTCTGAACCATGACAAGGGCAAGCGAATTTTTTGCCTTACTGCGTTTTAGTTAACATACATCAATCCTAAATGCTGTTCAGCAAGCGCTTTGCATCCCTCATTAGCTGTTTGTGATGCAGAAAATGTATCAATAATATGCGTTTACTGCATTTTTACCCAAAAAACGTAACATTTTATACTATTTTCATATAAATCTTGCTTTAACTTAAAAATGTCGAAATTGTTACATAAACAGTATCCAAGGCTTCTTAATAAATTTGCAAAATGTAAACAGCGATAGATTTTCCCTAACTAATTGAGAATTTTACGATAAACATGTTAACTATCTTAGGTTCCAGGTTGTAAGAGCTAATTTGTAAACTAGAGTAAAGTCTTTGATTCGTAAGGGTTTCAAGAATTTGAGCCAATAAAGCGTTTATTCTCTGAAAGTCTTGTCCAGCAAGGAATTAGATAACCTTAAGATTCTCTTTAGGAATTAGCTCTAATGCTCTTGAGTTACAGATAATAAACCGTAACTGAATCAAATTTTTTCATCACTAATCCTCGTAGATTCAGTAGCTCATGAGACTACGATCTGGTTGATATTATTTATTTGCAACGAGAATCAGCTCATGAAAGACACAGCAAGTACCATAACAGCTAGCCTCAACAAGTTTGAGAAATTAAAGGCAGAAAAAGATGAACTCACCGTCAAGGGTGAAATAGATAAATTTGCCGCCCTAGTTTGGGAAGTAGTGAGCGAAATAGACCGAGGCCATCGACTCAAGGGTTAGGTGTGTTTTTTTACCCAGTCACTCTAGGCAAGTTTATGATGCGGATGCGTTTATCCAACTGTATTCTCACAAACTTTGGAGCAAAACCAAGGCAAGAAGCTTTAGTAACTCATAGATTAGTGGATCACAACTAACAATTAGGGATGAGGATTTATTAACTTCCAGATTTTATGCATAGGAGCATTTAAATACAATACCCCCAGAAAAAAGTTGTGGATCTTATTTAATCCACGTTCCTTAACAATTAACAAAGGACAAATGAAAAATCTTTCGCGCAGAAAATTTATTTTAACCACCACCACTGTGGCAGCGGCTTCTATCCTGGCTCATGGTTGTTCTTCCGGTAGCAATACAGCCTCAACAGGTGGCGACGCACCCTCTGCGGCTCCGGCTGCCAATGTCTCTACAGTAGCGAATGCACCAAAGGTAGAAACAACCAAAGCCAAATTAGGATTCATCGCTCTAACTGATGCTGCTCCCGTAATTATTGCTAAAGAAAAGGGTTTCTTTGCCAAATACGGTATGACTGATGTTGAGGTCATCAAACAAAAATCTTGGCCTGTCACCCGTGATAACTTAAAAATCGGCTCATCTGGCGGTGGTATTGATGGCGCACATATCCTCAGCCCCATGCCTTACTTGATGACTATCAACGATAAAGTGCCAATGTATCTTTTGGCAAGATTAAATACCAATGGTCAGGCTATTTCCGTTGCAAATAAATTTAAAAACCTTAATGTAAATTTAGAAAGCAAGGCGCTGAAAGAAGCTGCGAGTCTTGCCAAAGCCGAGCAAAAAGCCTTGAAATTTGGTATGACCTTTCCTGGTGGCACCCACGATTTATGGATGCGTTATTGGCTGGCGGCTGGTGGTATCAATCCAGATCAAGATGTGGTTTTATCACCTGTACCACCACCACAAATGGTTGCAAATATGAAAGTCGCTACTATTGATTCTTTCTGTGTGGGAGAGCCTTGGAACGCTCAATTGGTCAACCAAAAATTAGGCTATTCAGCTTTAGTTACAGGCGAATTGTGGAAAGATCATCCAGAAAAAGCCTTTGGAATGCGGAAAGATTGGGTTGATCAAAATCCCAATGCTGCACAGGCATTGTTGATGGCAGTACTGGAAGCTCAACAATGGTGCGATCGCGCCGAAAACAAAGAGGAAATGTGCAAAATTTGTTCTGACCGTAAATACTTTAACGTTGCTGTTGCAGATATTTTAGAAAGGTCTAAAGGCAATATTGACTTCGGCGATGGACGAACTCAGCAAAACTTTTCACATCCGATGAAGTTCTGGGTAGATAATGCTTCCTATCCTTACAAGAGTCACGATGTTTGGTTTTTAACAGAAGAAATTCGCTGGGGCTATTTACCAAAAGATACTAAGGTTCAAGAAATAGTTAATCAAGTGAATAAAGAGGACTTGTGGAAAAAAGCAGCTAAAGCTCTTGGTGTTGCTGATTCTGAAATTCCTAAGAGTAGTTCTCGTGGAGTTGAGACTTTTTTCGATGGTGTAAAATTTGACCCTGAGAAACCAGAAGAATATTTGAAAAGTTTGAAAATTAAGAAGGTTTAATGAAGCGTTTAGGCACAATCAGGCATCCCCAGCAAAATCCTAGTTAGTAGTGAGAAATTTGTCGTTCATAGCAAGGTTTATTAGGACTAAATCACTTACTATAAACTTCATTTTTACGCTTGGCTACATAAAGACAATTGGAGAAAAAACGTAATGGCAGCTATCCTTGGAAATCGCAATTTTAGAAAAAATAACCGCAAACATCTCAATAAATTAGTTTCGCAAAAAATTGTGCCGCCACTGATAGCATTAGCTGTATTTCTAGTGATTTGGCAACTAGTTTGTTTAACTCCTAACTTTGGTTTACCTGGCCCAATAGAAACATTTTCAGAAACTTGGAATCCTTTTATCATTGATCCATTTTTTGATAATGGTGAAAGTGATAAAGGTTTGGGCTGGCAAATACTTAGTAGTTTGGGAAGAGTCGCTTTAGGTTTTTCGCTAGCAGCAATTGTTGGCATTGCATTGGGAATTTTCGTTGGTGCTAATAAGTTACTCTATAATGCCGTAGATCCAATATTCCAAGTGTTGCGGACTGTACCGCCTCTAGCATGGCTGCCAATTTCCCTGGCAGCGTTTCAACAAGCGAATCCTTCAGCTATTTTCGTAATTTTCATTACATCCATTTGGCCGATTGTGATCAACACCACGGTGGGCGTGCAACAAATTCCTCAAGACTATGTAAACGTAGCTAGAGTTTTACGTTTGAAAGGAGTAAAGTATTTCCTAAAAGTTGTGTTTCCTGCCACTGTTCCTTATATATTCACAGGGTTACGCATTGGCATTGGTTTATCTTGGCTAGCAATTGTTGCAGCAGAAATGTTAGTCGGCGGCGTGGGAATTGGTTCATTTATTTGGGATGCTTACAACACAACTACAGAAACTAACTTAAGCGAAATTATCCTCGCACTAATTTATGTTGGTTTAGTCGGCTTACTGCTAGATAGATTGGTTGGTTTTATAGCTAGCAAAGTTGTCCCAGAGTAGAGAATGGGAAATGGGGAGTAGGGAATAGGAAATAAGTTACTTCCCCATTACGAATTACGAATTACGAATTACGAATTACGAATTACGAATTACAAATTAAAAATGATTACTTTTGTTGAAGTTGACCACATTGACCGTGTATTTGAACTTCCGAATGGCGGCAAATACATTGCTCTAAAAAATATTGATTTGAAAATTCAACAAGGTGAATTTGTTTCACTAATTGGACATTCTGGTTGTGGTAAATCTACTTTGCTCAATATCATTGCAGGTTTAGATAGAGCGAGTGTTGGAGGTGTGACCTTAGAAGGGCGAGAAGTTAGAGAACCCAGTCCAGATCGAATGGTTGTCTTTCAAAACTACTCTTTGCTGCCTTGGTTAACAGTACGGGAAAATATTGCCCTAGCTGTGGATGAAGTGTACAAGAGTAAGCCCAAAAGCGATCGCCGAAGCATTATCGAAGAACATATCGAGATGGTAGGGCTGCGTTTGGCAGCTAATAAACGTCCTAGCGAGTTATCTGGGGGAATGAAACAACGGGTAGCGATCGCTCGCGCTTTAGCAACTCGTCCCAAGTTATTACTGCTAGACGAACCCTTTGGGGCGTTGGATGCTCTAACACGGGGTAGTTTACAAGAGCAACTGATGAAAATCTGCAACGAACACAGCGTTACCTGCGTGATGGTGACACATGACGTAGATGAGGCGCTTTTGTTGAGCGATCGCGTCGTCATGCTCACTAATGGACCAGAAGCTCATATCGGGCAAATTCTCGAAGTGCCAATCCCTCGCCCGCGTCAACGCTTGGAAGTCGTCAAACATCCCAGCTACTACAGTCTGCGGAATGAAATGATTTACTTCCTCAACCAACAAAAGCTGGTTAAGAAACGCAAAGCACAGCAGACTTCAGCACCAGTAGCCATATCCCGCAACGGCTTAGAAAAAGTCAATTTAGAAATTGGCTTTATGCCTCTAACTGATGCTGCACCTTTAATCGTTGCTCAAGAAAAAGGCTTCTTTGCCCAGTATGGTTTAGAAAATATCACCCTCACTCGTGCTAATAGCTGGAAGGAAATAGCTCAAAATGTTGTTACTGGCAGATTAGACGCCGCCCAAATGTTGGCGGGAATGCCCTTAGCCCTAACTTTGGGTGCTGGTGGTAAAAAACCAATTCCTATAATTAATGCCCTAAATATCTCTCGCAATGGGAACGCCATCACCTTAAGCAAAAGATTGTATACCCAAGGTGTCAGAAATCTGGCAGACTTAAAAGTAGCCATTAACGCTGCTCCCGACCAAATTTTGACTTTGGGTGTAGTTCATCCAACCTCTATGCTGAACCTAATTCTGCGTTATTGGCTGGCGGCTGGTGATATAGATCCTGATCGAGATGTCAGCTTAAGGGTGATTCCACCAATGGAAATGGTTTCTCAACTCAAAGCCGGAAATATTGACGGTTACTGTGCTGGAGAACCCTGGAACTATCTTGCTGTTCATCAAGACTTAGGCTTTGTTGCCGCCACAGCTTTGGAAATTTGGTCAGGACAGCCGAAAAAAGTTTTGGGAGTGCGGGAAGATTGGGCGCAGAAATACCCAGAAACTTATCTTGCTCTGCTTAAAGCACTGTTAGAAGCTTGTAAATACTGTGACGATTTCCGCAACCGTGAAGAAATTTTAGAAATACTCTGCCGTCCTGAATACTTAGACATAAATCCTGTATATGTTCGTCCTGGTTTCATTGATTGCTATGATCGCGGGGATGGTACAGAACCACAAGAATTCAAAGCATACAACCAGTTTTATCTCAATCAAACCAACTATCCCAACCGCACTGAAATTTTGTGGATGACCACTCAGCTAGCACGTTGGGGATTAACACCCTTTCCGAAAAACTGGGTAGAGGTAATTGAAAGAGTCTGCCGCACAGATATATTTGGTGCTGCTGCACGCGAACTAGGCTTACTCGATATCGGAGAAGATGACCCTGTTCACTTATTTGATGGGAAAGTTTTTAACCCATCAGAGCCAATAGAGTATCTCAAAAGCCTAGAAATTAAACAGCAAATACGTATTGAAGAAGTATTTATTTAGTCATTAGTCATTGACCATTTGTGACTGACAAATAACAAACTACCCATAGATAAACCCACGATGCAAATAGTAAACAGAAATACCCAGATCAATCAACTGCAAACAAAAAAAGCAGAAAATTTTTTGGTGATTGAAGGTGTAAGCAAAATTTATCCAACTTCTGAAGGTCCTTACACCGTACTGGATGGAGTTGACCTGGAAGTGCAAGAAGGCGAATTTGTTTGCATAATCGGTCACTCTGGCTGCGGCAAATCAACTCTGCTCAACATGGTTTCCGGGTTTAACACTCCCACCGATGGTATTATCTTGCTGCAAAACAAACCAATCACAGAACCAGGCCCAGACCGGATGATGGTATTCCAAAATTATTGTCTACTCCCTTGGCTGAGTGTCTTTGATAACGTTTATCTGGCTGTTGATTCGGTATTTCCTAAAAAACCCCAGGCAGAAAAACGGGCGATCGTCAGAGAACATTTGGCAATGGTGGGACTCACAGAAGCAACTGATAAGAAACCCAATCAGCTTTCTGGTGGGATGAAACAGCGAGTTGCGATCGCTCGCGCCCTTTCCATCCGTCCGCAAGTTTTAATTCTTGATGAACCCTTTGGGGCATTAGATGCCATCACAAAAGAAGAATTACAAGAAGAACTTCTGCAAATCTGGCGTGAGCATCAAGTCACCGTACTAATGATTACTCATGACGTTGATGAAGCGCTTTTCTTAGCAGACAGAGTTGTGATGATGACTAACGGCCCATCTGCTCACATTGGTGAAATCGTCAATATTCCCTTCTCCCGTCCCCGCAATCGTCGCCGCATTATGGAAGATCCAGAATACTACAACCTGCGAAACTACGCTCTAGACTTTCTCTTTTGCCGATTTGCTCACGCTGACGAGTAAGCTCGACTTTATCCAAAATTAAGAACTTGGCTTTCCTTATCCGACAAAAATCCTGGTTTTTTGGCAAATACTTTTTCCATTTCACTGATTTACGCTCAAGTCCAAAAACTAAAACTAGCGTCCCGCAATGGTTTCGGCGTCGGGTTTTGGGTTGCGTAAAAATGGATAAAGTCGAGCTAAAACGACGTTATTGCCTGACAGCAAGTATTCATTCGGGTTTGGTGCGCCAACTGACCTGGCACTACCGATAATTGCATCTTATCGGGTATTTTTGGACAAGGACTATAAATGGATTCTGCCGTTTAACGAATTTGCTGAAGATTTCCTCCAACACTTGTGGACGAACTATTTCCGTAAATATTTGGTGTCGGAGAAAACAGCAGGGAATACAGTCGGTACAAAAATCATAGGAACTGGGTTTTGAATTTCATACGTTGAGTTAGTGTATGCTTGTTAATGTATAAATCTAATTCTATTTTACGTTCAAATGTCTATTCCTGAAATTACCCAAAAACTTTTAACAGCCAAAGAAAACAAAGGGCTGACTTTTGCAGAATTAGCAGAAGTTCTGCAATGTAACGAAGTATGGATTGCCTCTGTAATTTATCGCCAAGCGAGTGCTTCACCTGAAGAAGCAAAGTTATTAGTTGATACATTAGGGCTTG